>NZ_LSIX01000026.1:0-3731 GCF_001556475.1 Methylobacterium sp. CCH5-D2
CGCCCGAACTCTCCGGGGAGGCGGCGCTCGCCCTCAAGGTCTCGGCCCCCGACGACGCGGCCTGCCGCACCCGCCTCGCGCGGCTCGGCGCGCGCTTCGAGCCCCTGCCCGCGATCGCGAACGGCCAGTGCGGCGCGCCGCTGCCCCTGAAGCTGACCGCGCTCGACGGGGTCGCCCTGCCGCAATCGGCGACGCTGACCTGCACGGCCGCGGAGGCGCTGGCGCGCTGGGCGACCGAGGCGCAGGTCGCGGCCGAGCGCGAGCTGAAGCAGCCGCTGCGGTCGATCGCGATCGGCACTTCCTACGAGTGCCGCGGCCAGAACCACGACGTCGAGGCCAAGCTCAGCGAGCACGCCTTCGCCAACGGCATCGACGTGATGAGCTTCGGCCTCGAGGGACGGGCGCCGGTCACGGTCGCCGCCAAGCCCGCCGGCTCGGACGAGGGCCGTTTCCTCGACGCCGTGCGGGGCCGGGCCTGCGCGTTCTTCCGCACCGTGCTGGGGCCGGGCTCGAACGCCGCCCACGCCGACCACCTCCACCTCGACGAGCGCGAGCGCAACGCCGGCCACCGCCTCTGCCAGTAGGGCCGCGGGGCCGCGGAACGTTCGCCCCGGCCCGGGACTTTATCGCCGCGGAGCGCCACGCTCCCGGAGTCTCGGACGGGGATGATGCAGGGGTTCTCGATGCGGGCGGGCCTCGCCGCCCTCGCGCTGGCGGCGCTCTCCGGCACGGCCGCCGCCCGGAAGACCCCACCCAAGGCGCCCGAACTGCCGCCGCTCACCGCCGGGGCGATCAACGACGCGGCGCTCCCGGCCGAAGCCGGCGGGGACAAGGCCGCGGACAAGGCCGGGAAGGCTTCGGACCGGAAGACGGCCACCAGGACCGAGCGCCCCGACCCGCTCCTCGTGAAGGTTCAGGTCCTGCTCGATCGGGCCCGCTTCTCCCCCGGCGCGATCGACGGCCGGGACGGCGACAACCTCAAGGGCGCGATCGCGGCCTACGCGGCGGCGCAGGGGCTGCCCGCCACGCGCGCGCCGACGCCCGCGCTGCTTGAAAAGCTGCGGGCGGATTCGAAGCCCGTCGTCACGGAGTACACGGTCAGCGAGGACGACGCGAAGACGCCGTTCGTGGAGCGGGTGCCGCGCGAGTTGGAGAAGCAGGCCGAACTCGACGACCTCGGCTACACCAACGCCCGCGAGATGCTGGCCGAGCGCTTCCACATGAGCCGCGACCTCCTGAGCGCGCTCAACCCCGGCAAGCCCTTCGACAAGCCCGGCACGGTGCTCCTCGTCGCGGCGGTGACGCCGCTGGAGGGCGGGCGGCCGAACCCGAAGGCGCTCCCGCAGGAGCCGAAGGTGGAGCGCATCGAGGTCGACAAGGGCAGCCGCGACGTGCGCGCCTTCGACAAGGAGGGCACGCTGCTCGCCTACTACCCGGCCTCGATCGGCAGCGCCGAGAAGCCGGCGCCGAGCGGCGAGACCAAGGTGACCCGCGTCGCCTTCGACCCGACCTATACCTACAACCCCAAATACGGGTTCAAGGGCGTGAAGGCGCGCCGGAAGTTCACCGTCAAGGCAGGGCCGAACAACCCGGTCGGCGCGGTCTGGATCGACCTGGCTATCGAGTCCTACGGCATCCACGGCACGCCGGAGCCGGAGAACGTCGGCAAGACCGAGTCCCACGGCTGCATCCGGCTCACCAACTGGGACGCGCGCGACCTCGGGCTGCACGTCGCCAAGGGCGCCCGCGTGAGCTTCAAGGACGGCTGAGACGGCCCCGATGGAGGCAGCTTCGCCGCGTCCTCGGACAAAATGTATCAGGGCGTAACATTGCCTTTCGGTCGCGGGGCCGCCAAGCTCCGGAGCGCTTGACACGCTCGGCTTTCCAGGCGACGGCTCAGGCTATCCCGCAGGTCCGCTCCGGCTCCGCGGGTTCGCGTTTCGGAGGGTTACGGCCGCTGCCTCCGCGGTTCGGCACCAACCGCACGGCAGGGCTCCGAGTCTCGGGGCGAGATCGAAGGAAAGACATCTCGGCGTGACTGCGGAACCGAACGAGGACATCCTTCAGGGCGCCCGCGTCCTCGTCGTGGAGGATGAGGCGGCGATCTCGATGCTGCTGGAAGACATGCTGCTCGATTTCGGCTGCGACGTCGTCGGGCCAGCCGCCCGGCTCGCCACCGCGCTCGAGATGGCCGAGGGCGAGAGCTTCGACGTGGCGATCCTCGACGTGAACGTCGCGGGCGAGCCGATCTACCCGGTCGCCGAGACCATCGCCAAGCGCGCCCTGCCGCTGATCTTCTCCACGGGCTACGGCGGCGCAGGCATCCGCGAGCCGTTCCGCGACCGGCCCGTGGTGCAGAAGCCCTTCAGTCAGGCCGACCTCAAGCGCACGCTGATCTCGGCGATTCGCACCGCGCGGGGCTGAGGCTCCGGGCGCCTCACGTCCCCTCGATCGCGAAGGCGTCGGGCACGTGCTCCGGCCAGGCGCCCCGTCCCAGGAAGACCGCGTCGGCCCGCAGGGTGAGGCCGGTGCAGGCCGGGTGCCGCGCCAGCCACGCCCGCACCGCCCGCGAGAACAGCCGGCGCTTGCGCGCGTCGATCGCCTCCCGGGCCGCGCGCAGCTCAGCCCTGGCCTTCACCTCGACGAAGGCCAGGGTGCCGCCGCGGCGCACCACGAGGTCGATCTCACCGCCCGCGAGCGCGACCCGCAGGTCGAGCGGCCGGTAGCCCTTCAGCATCAGCCACGCGAGCGCGATCCATTCCGCCCGGCGCCCGCTGGCATAGGCCCGGCGGCGGGCGCTCCGCTCAGGCGTCGTCCGGTCCATCTCCCGCCTCGCCTCCCGTATCCTGCCGGCTGAGCGCCAGGGCGCGCGCGTAGACGAGGCGCCGCTTCAGTCCGGTCTCGTCGGAGACCAGGCTCGCCGCGTCCTTGATCGAGTGGCGGGCGAGCGCCGTGCGGAGCGCGGCGTCGAGCGCCGCGTCGCCGTCCGCCTCCGGCGCGGCCTCCGGACCCGTGCCGATCAGGACGACGATCTCGCCCTTGGGCGCCCCCTCCTCGGCGAAGAGGGCGGAGAGGTGGCCGAGCGTCCCGCGCCGGACCGTCTCGTAGAGCTTCGTCAGTTCCCGCGTCACGGCCGCGGGCCGCTCGGGACCCAGCACCTCGGCGGCGTCGGCGAGCATCTCGGGCAGGCGGTGGGGCGATTCGAACAGCACCAGCGTGCCGGGCAGGCCGGTGAGCGCCTCCAGGCGGTTGCGCCGGGCACCCGCCTTCTGGGGCAGGAAGCCCTCGAAGAAGAAGCGGTCGGTCGGCAGGCCGGCGGCGACGAGGGCCGTCATCACCGCGGAGGCACCGGGCACGGGTGTCACCGGGATGCCCGCCTCGATCGCCGCCTGGACGAGCTTGAAGCCCGGATCCGAGACGAGCGGCGTGCCCGCATCCGAGACCAGGGCCAGGGCCTGCCCCTCCCGCAGGCGCTCGACCATCCGGGCGCGCACGGCATCCGTCGAGTGCTCGTGGTAGGCGAGGAGCGGGGTCGTGATGCCGTAATGGGCGAGCAGCGTGCGCGTGACGCGGGTATCCTCGGCCAGCACCGCGTCGGCGGCTGCCAGCGTCGCGAGCGCCCGGATGGTGATGTCGCGCAGGTTGCCGATCGGGGTCGCCACCACGTGGAGCCCGGGCGCGAGCGGCTCGGCCTCGCTGGCCAGCCCGAAGGCCGTGAAGGTGGTCGGGCC
>NZ_LSIX01000266.1:0-5584 GCF_001556475.1 Methylobacterium sp. CCH5-D2
ACCCGGCTTTCTGCGAAAGCAGACCTCTCCCTACAGGAGAGGGGACCCGCGCCTCACGCTGCAGCGGAGTGCACGCTGCCATCATGCGATCGCCCTGCCGCTCGCGGAGGCGCGCGCGTCCGGGCCGGTCAGCCCTTGTCGCGCATCAGCCGCGCCTTGTCGCGCTGCCAGTCGCGCTCCTTGACGGCCTCGCGCTTGTCGTGGGCCTGCTTGCCCTTGCCGAGCCCCAGCTCGACCTTCGCCCGACCGCTCTCGTTGAAGTAGATCTTCAACGGGACCACCGTGTAGCCCTGGCGCTGCGTGGCGCCGATGAGCTTGTCGATCTGGCGGCGGTGGAGCAGCAGGCGGCGCGGGCGCTTGGTGTCGTGGTTGAAGCGGTTCGCCTCGAGATATTCGGGGATGTAGGCGTTGAACAGCATCAGGTCGCTGCCCGACGGGCCCGCATAGGCCTCGCCGATCGTCGCCTTGCCGTTGCGCAGCGACTTCACCTCGGTGCCGGTCAACGAGATACCGGCCTCGAGCGTGTCCTCGATCGCGTAATGGTAGCGCGCGGCGCGGTTGTCCGCGACCACGCGCCGGTTCGGTTCGGGCTTCGGGGCCATCGGCGTCCTTGTCTCAGCCCTCGATCAGACCGGCGTGACGGAGCGCCGCGTCGACGATCCGGCGCGTCCCATCCGAGACCGGGACGAGGGGCAGCCGCACATCCTCGCCCATCAGGCCGAGGCGCGCCAGCGCGTACTTCACGGGCGACGGGTTCGACTCGGCGAACAGGCCGGTCTGGAGCGGGAACAGCCGGTCCTGCAGGTGCAGCGCGCGGGCGTAGTCGCCCGACAGCGAGGCCTCCTGCAGGTCGGCGCAGAGGCGCGGCGCGACGTTGGCCACCACCGAGATGCAGCCGTGGCCGCCCTGCGCATTGTAGCCGAGCGCCGTCGCATCTTCGCCCGAAAGCTGGATGAAGCTCTCGCCCATCGCCTGGCGCTGGGCGCTGACGCGGTCGATCTTGGCCGTGGCGTCCTTCACGCCGGCGATGTTCTTGAGCTCGGAGAGGCGCGCCATGGTCTCGACGCTCATGTCCACCACCGAGCGCGGCGGGATGTTGTAGATGATGATCGGGATGCCGACCGCGTCGTTCACCGCCTTGAAGTGGGCGTAGAGGCCGTCTTGGGTCGGCTTGTTGTAATAGGGCGTGACGACGAGCACCGCGTCGGCGCCGGCCCGCTCCGCGTGCCGGGCGCGCGCGACCGCCTCGGACGTCGAGTTCGAGCCCGCACCCGCGATCACCGGCACGCGGCCGCGCGCCTCGTCGATGCAGGCCTCGACCACCCGGTCGTGCTCGGCATGCGTCAGGGTCGGGCTCTCGCCGGTGGTGCCGGTCGGCACCAGCGCGTGCGTGCCCTGCTCGATCTGCCAGGCCACGAACTTTCGGAAGGCGGCCTCGTCGAAGGCACCCTCGCGGAAGGGGGTGACCAGGGCGGTCATCGAGCCCCGGAGGCGGCGCGCTGTCTCGGTCATCGTCTCGTGTCCCGGACGGCCCTGCCGTCCCTCCCGTGCGGCGCCGCGGCAGCGGCGCCGGCGGGCAGACATAGGGCTTCCGCAATCGCCGCGCAAACAGCCTCCGGGCCACGGTTAAGCACGTGTTAACGAGCTTGGCCGGAACCTGTGGCATGACGACTCCCGCAAGCTTGAGTGGAGGGGAGTGATCCGATCCATGAGCCGCCCCCTGGCGTCCCCGGTGTCCATCGCGCGCACGACCGCCGCGCTCCTCGGCCTCGCCCTCACGGGCGGCGTGACGCTCGGGGCGCCGCCCGACCTGCGCGGCACCGACACGCCGGCCGCCTCGCAGCCGACGCCGCCCGCGAGCGACGCGGCGGCACCCTCCGGCCTGCTGACGGATGCAAAACCCCTCGACCCGGCCGCCGCGGACGCGCTGAAGATCGAGCCGAGGAGCGCAGAGGACGAGAGCGCCAAGCCCGCCCAGCGGCTGCCGGCAGGCACCGCGGCCTACGCCTCGGCCGATCCGGACGCGCCGGTCGTCTTCCCGCTGCCCGATGCGGGCGTGTCGCCGGCTGCCCCCCTGCCCGAGGTGCCGGACCCCGCGGCCGCCGCGAAGGCGGGCGGCGTCGACGTCACCCTGCTCAGGCAGGCGATCGAGCTCTACCGCAAGGGCAAGGTCGCGGACGGCGACCGCCTGCGGGACCAATTCGAGGATCCGGCCGCGCGGGCGCTGCTCGAGTGGATGGCGATCCGCGCGGGCGCGGGGATCGGGTTCGAGCGCACCGTCGCCTTCACGCGGCAGAACCCGGACTGGCCGGCGGGACCGCTGCTGCGCCGCCGGGCCGAGGAGGCACTGCTCTCCGAGCGCAAGAGCCCGGCGACCGTTCGGGCCTTCTTCGGCGCGGCGCGGCCGGCGAGCGCCCCCGGCAAGTTCGCCCTGGCGCTCGCCTTCCGGGCGGACGGGCTTGAGGCGGACGCCGCCGACCTCGTGCGCGACCTCTGGCGCTCCGAGACCTTCGGCAAGAGCCTGGAGGCGAAGGTGATGGACGCCTTCCCGGGCGTGCTCACCCGGATCGACCACCGCTACCGCATGGAGCGGGCGTTGCTGAAGGAGGACTGGGACAGCGCGGGCCGCGCCGCCGCCTACGCGGGCGGCAGCTACGCCAGCCTCGTGCGGGCGCGCCGGGCGGTCGAGGACAAGAGCTCGGGCGCCGCCGCGGCGCTCGCCGCCGTGCCCCCCTCGCTCCGCAACGACGCCTCCTACATCCTGTCGCGGGCCCAGTGGTTCCGCCGCGCCGACAAGGCGGCCGAGGCCGCCGCGGTGCTCGCCACCGCGCCCGCCAACCCCGACGTGCTGGTGGACGGCGACGAGTGGTGGGTCGAGCGCCGCATCGTCGCCCGCAAGCTCCTCGATCTCGGCGACGCGCGGACCGCCTACGCGGTGGCGGGCGGCCACGCGGCGCGGACCCCCGAGAAGCGCATCGAGGCCGAGTTCCACGCGGGCTGGATCGCGCTGCGCTTCGCGGGCGACCCGGCCTCGGCCGCGACGCACTTCGCGGAGGCCGCCCGCGCCGCCGAGACGCCGATCTCGCTCGCGCGCGCCGCCTACTGGCAGGGCCGGGCCGCGGACGCGCTTGGCCAGCCGGAGCCCGCCAGGGACTTCTACGCGCGGGCCGCCCAGCAGCCGATCGCCTATTACGGGCAACTGGCCCGGGCGAAGCTCGGCCAGACCCGCTTGGCGCTGCGCGCACCTGCCGACCTCGACGGCACCGCCCGCGCCGCCTTCGACGACCGGCTCTGCGTGCGGGCGCTGCGGCTGCTCGGTGCCGCCTCGCTGAAGGAGCTGGCGCTGCCGCTCTACATCGACACGGCCCAGCGCCTGACGGATCCGGCCGAGCTGCAGGCGCTCGGCGACCTCGCGGTGGAGATGAAGGACGCCCGCGCCCTCGTCGCCATCGGCAAGCTCGCGGTGCAGCGCGGCCTGCCGCTCGACGCCCACGCCTACCCGGTGATCGGCATCCCCACCTACGAGACCTACACGGCGGTGCCGCAGGTGGAGCGCGCCATGGTCTTCGCCATCGCCCGGCAGGAGAGCCAGTTCGACCCGCGCGCCCAGTCGGGCGTGGGCGCGCGCGGCCTGATGCAGATGATGCCGGCCACCGCCCAGCGCACGGCGCGCCGCGTGGCGGCGGCCTACGATCAGGATCGCCTGACGAGCGACCCGGCCTACAACGCGCGCCTCGGCCAGGCCCATCTCGGCGAGCTGATGGAGGATTGGCGCGGCTCCTACGTGCTGGCCTTCGCGGCCTACAACGCGGGCGGCGGCAACGTGAAGAAGTGGGTCGACGCCTACGGCGACCCGCGGAAGAGCGAGGTCGACGTGGTCGACTGGGTGGAGCGCATCCCCTTCACCGAGACGCGCAACTACGTGCAGCGGGTGATGGAGAACCTGCAGGTCTACCGCACCCGCCTCGACGGCAAGAGCGCGCTCCTGATCGACGGCGACCTGAAGCGCGGGGCGCGGTAGGGTCTGTCGCCCGGCGCGTTCCGCCGGCCGCCGCGGCAACGACGAATCGGTAGAGGCCGCGGGGCGTGCGGGTTCGCCGTAGCCGCGTGCCTCACACCCCCACCAACCCCCGCGCGGCCTCCATCCGCTGCCCGGCGAGCGCGACGTCGATGTCCGGCGCCCGTCGGCCGATGGCGAGCGCCCCGTCGAGGATGGTGCAGGCCTCGGCCCAGGTTGAGGCGACGAAAGGCGCGGCCCCCTCCGCCACCTCCGCGGCGCAGCGCGGGTCGGCCCCCGATCGCACGGCCGCCATGGCGGTCCGGGCCACCGCCGCGGCGCGCGCGCCCTCGACCCAGCGCCGCGCTTCCGCCGCGCCCTGCGCCCGCAGGCCCCCGGCCCATTCGGCCGCCCGCGCGGCGTCGAGCGCCGAGCCGAGATCGGAGGCCGCGACGCATCGCGCCGCGACGGCGTCGAGGCCGGCGAGCGCGCAGAGCGGTGCGAGGATCAGCCGAATGCTCGCCTCGGCGAGATACGCAGTCCGCGCCGCCTCCACCTCCGGACGGTCGGCCGAGCCCGAGAGCCGCAGCACGAAGGCCATCAGGCGCGGGCGCTCGGAATCGGGCATCGCGTCGTTGAGGCCGAGCGCGTAGGCGGCAAGCGGCGGGGAGAAGCAGGGCGGGCAGTCGGCGCTGGAGCGGATCGCCCGGTAGGGCAGGCCCGCGGCGACGATCGCCGCCTCGTTGATGCAGGTGCCGCCGTCCGGACCCGGGAAAGGGTGGGAACCCGCGAGCAGGCGCCAGTTTAGGATGTGATCGAAGCCGCGCAGATCGAATCCGGCCATGCTCGCCCCGGCATTGCGGCCCGCCGCTGCGGGACAGGCGCGGAGCGTGCCATGCCGGGACGGGTTTGGCGAGTGCGGCTCAGGCGCCGCCCGCGCCGAGGGCGAGGCCCGTGAGCATCGCGAGGCCGAGCACCAGCACGAAGGCGGCGGCCAGGAGTTCGAGGAGGCCGACCGCGACCGTGCCGGCCTGCCCCCGGCCTCCGGCCAGACGCAGCGCCGCGCCCTTGGCGAAGACCGCGAGGCTCGCGAGCGCGCTCGTGGTGAGCGCGGTGCCGAGCGCCATGGCGAGCACCGCCAGCACGCCCGCGCCGAGCATGCCCTGGGACAGGGCGAAGACGAGGAGCAGCACCGCGCCCGCGCAGGGGCGCGAGCCCGCCGCCAGCACGACGCCGGCCAGCGCCCGCCAGGACTCGCCGCCCCGCGGCGGCGCGATGTCGTGCGCACAGCCCGGCCCGCACGCGGCCGGACCGACGCCCCCGAGCTGCCCGGCGAGACGTCCGGCCTTGCGCCAGGTGAGCGCGAGCCCGACGAGCGCGACCATCGCGAAGCTCGCCGTCTCGATCAGGGTGCCGGCCCGCGACATCGCGGCGGCGGTGGCGCCGAGGATCAGGCTGCCGACGCCGACGATCGCGATCGCCACGAGGGCTTGCAGGAAGGCCGCCGCGAAGCTCAGCGCGCAGCCGCGCCGCAGCGCCCGCTCGCCCGCCACGATGTAGCCCGCGATGACCGCCTTGCCGTGGCCG
>NZ_LSIX01000267.1:0-909 GCF_001556475.1 Methylobacterium sp. CCH5-D2
CCTCCGTGGTGCCGCGCCCGCCGTAGACGAGGCCCGAGGTGTGGGTGAGGAGGTCGCGCAGCGAGACCGGCCGCGCGGCCGGCACCGTGCCGGCGAGCTTGCCCGCGAGGTCGAGGCTCGCGACCCGCTGGTCGGCGAAGCGGCCCGGCAGGTAGGCGCTCACGGGATCGTCGAGGACGAGGTCGCCGCGCTCGGCCAGCCCCAGCACCGCGACCGCCGTCATCGGCTTCGTCATCGAGGCGATGTTGAACAGCGCGTCCCGCGGCATCGGCGCGCCGGCCGCCTTGTCGCGGAAGCCGTAGGCCTCGTGGAACACGACCCGGCCCTCGCGGGCGATGATCAGGACGGCGCCGGGCATCCGGCCCTCCGCCACCTCGCGGTCGAGCACCGTGCCGATGCGGGCGAGGCGCTCGGGCGAGAAGCCCATCGCGGCCGGGTCAGCCCGCGGCAACGGCTGGGGCGGGGGCTGCGGCGCCTCCTGCGCCAGGGAAGCGGAGGCGAGCCCCACCAGGGCGAGCGCCGACACCAGACGTCTCAGAACCACGCGCAACCTCCCGAACGCCAGCGCGGATCTTTAGACGGATCCTTGAAACGCCCCGCTGTGCCGGCCGCGACGATGCCGGAGCCGGCCGGTGCCGCCAAGCTCCGCCCGGGGCGCCTCGCCTGTGCGCAGGTGACAGAGAGACACAATCACGACGTGAATTTACCAGTCCTGGGGTTGTAAGGCCCGGCGCGGGATGGGAGGCCTCGGGCATTGCCGCACAAGAGGAGACGCCATCGATGCCGCGTTCCGCACGCCTGACCGGACTGCTTCTGGCCGGACTGCTCCTGCCCCTCGGGCCCGCCGGGGCGCAGCAGGCGCCGAGCGGCACGCCGACGCCTGGCAGCACGGACGGCACCGCGCCGAAG
>NZ_LSIX01000268.1:0-7020 GCF_001556475.1 Methylobacterium sp. CCH5-D2
CGCCCGCCGCGCCCTCGACTACGGGGACGCCAACGCCGCGGCTCGGCACCGGCCGGGGGCTCGGGCCCGGCACGACGTCAGCGACGGGCGGGAGGGTCCGCGCGCCCACCTCCGGGCGCGCGTCCCCACGCATTGCCCTGCAGGCGGGCAAGGTCAGCATCGTTGAGACCGCAAGCCCCAGCAGGGCCGCGCTTCGCCAGCTCGCTCGCATACTCGTCCCTCTCGGTCTCGGCCGTGGCGCGCGCCTCGGCGTTGCGGGCCTCGTCCGCGCGCGCGAGATCCCGCGCGGCCGCGGCGGTTGCCGCGTCGGCCCGGGCCTCGTCCCGCTCGCGGGTCAGGGTGTTGATCTCGGCGTGTTGGTCGGCGGCGGCCAATCCCGCCAGGAAAGCGGCGAGCGGCAGGGAGACCCCAAGGCCGCCTGCCATGGAGCCGAGGAGGCGGAGCGCGAGGGCGCCGATCATGGGGCAACTCCGCCGAGCGCAAGGATGAAGGCGGCGAACCAGACGAGCTTGCACGCGACGTGAAGCGCCTGGTCCGCGTTGTAGGAGAGGCGCCCGGCGCACTTCGTGTGGTCGATGGCGGCGTGCGCCACGAATTCGCAGGCTGCGAGCGCCCATGAGCCGGTGGCGAGCTTCACGCCCGCCGCGTGGATGGCAGCGTGGGCCGCCAGCGCGCCCGGCCAGATGCGCTCGCCGGGCACGAGGTCCAGCGCTCGGTTCTTGGCCCGGCTCAGCCAGTCGCCCTGCAGCGGGTAGTCAGCCAGGGCGTGGGCGACGAGCATCCAGAGGAGCGGATCGAGCCCCATCTCACGCCTCCGGCTCGGCGGTGAGCTGCACGGTCTGGTTGGCCAGCGCGTGCGTGCAATCGCCGAGGAACTGGATCTGCCCGTCCGTCACGAAGGTGTGGCAGACGAAGGGCACCGGCTCGTGCGGCTCGCCGGCCATCACGCGGTCGGCCTGCTCATCGGTGAGGGGCACGATGCCCCGCACGCGGATCGAGGGCGTGAACGTCGGCCGCTCGTAGCTGCCGTTCCAGCCCCAGCGCGGGCCCTCGCCCGCGCCGACCGGGATGACGTGCACCTCGTTGCAGCCGGGGCAGTGGAAGCCGAGCCGGCCTCCCTCAACGGTGCGTAGAACGCCAATGCGGGCCATCTCAGGCGGCCTCGCACAGGTCGCGCTCGGCCGCGCGGCGCCGGGTCAGGCCGGGCAGGACGATGCGCACGCCCGCCTTGGTGGCCTTGTTCCACTTCGACAACTCGGCGCAGGCGGTGGGATCGTTGTCGTTGAGCTTCCGCGCGAAGGTCGAGCCGCAGAAGGCGCCGACGCCCGCGTTGTAGGTGAACGAGAGCGCCGCCGCGTAGCGCTTCTCGGGCAGATCGACCCGCAGGCAGCGATCCATGCCGGCGGCGTGCTCCTCGAGCGAGGCGAGCAGCAGGGCGTTGCACTCAGGCAGCGTCTTGAACATGCCCATGCGGACATTCTTCGTCTCGCCCATGCAGATCGTCGGGATGCCCACGGGGTCGCGATAGGCGTACTGGTGCACGCCCTCGAAGCCGCCGACGAAGGGCACGAGGATGGCGGCGACGGCCGGGGAAAGCTTGCGGCGGGCCATCACGCGGCCTCCTCGGTGACGGTGGCGGGAAGGGAGAGGCCGCGCTGCGCCACGAAGCGCAGCGCCATGGCGGCGGCCAGCACCGCGAGCGAGGACCACCAGGGCAGGACGTCGAGGTTCGGCCAGTAGAGGTAGACGCTCTGCAGGGCGCCGGAGACGCCCATCAGGTGCAGCGACCACGAGCGGGCGGCGACCTCGCGCCAGTTGGCGACGAGGCGCGCGCGCAGGGCCGCGAGCGGGCGCGCGAGGGCGCCCGCTCCGGGGAGGAACGGCATCGAGCACTCCTGATCTGAGAGGCCGGGGCCGCGCGGCGCGTCGGGCCCGGGGAGCCGGGCGGGGCGCCGGGCGCGGCGGAGAGCGGACCCGCGCCTCAGGCGAGGCGCGGCCAGACGATCGCGGCGGCGGCGTCGAGTGCCTCGGGCAGGGTCTCGGCGGCATCGACCGCCGCCTTGCCGAGAAGGCGCGCCCGGCGGATCGCCGCGCCCGCCGCGAGCCAGCCCTCAAAGGCCACCCGGATCGCGCGGGCAACGCCGAGGACGTCGGTGGCGGGCGCGCCCGTCTCCGGGTCGAGGTCGAGGCCGATCGAGGCCGCGAGCATCGGGTAGAGGGCGGCGCTCGCCCCCTGCGGCGCGGCCAGCGCGGCCGAGGCCTGCGCCTGCGCCTCCTGGTACTCCATCGCCTGCCCCGAGCCCGGGGTGATCAGCGCGGAGCGCAAGGCCTCGGCCTTGGCGTCGATCTCGGCCTTGAGCGCGGCCTTGCGGCTGTCGAGCGAGGCGTAGAGGCCCCACTGCACCAAGACCGCCTGCAGCGTGACCATCGTCTGCTGCCCGGTGATCGGGTCACGCGGCCAGATCGAGGGGCGGCCGGTCCCGCCGGACGCCGTGTTGCGCGCGGCCCAGGCGAGGAAGTCCGGGTCAAGCGCCGTGGCCATCCCGGACTTGGCCGAGGCGAACAGGTCGCCGTTGTCGCGCTGCCAGTAATGGTCGAACGGGTCGATCTGGGGAGCGAGGAAAGCGCTGGTCAGGGCTGAGTTAGACAAGGAGACCTCCTGCAGACGCCGAGCCGTCGGTCGTGCCCGGGATGATGGTCTGGCCCTGACCGTTGGTGTCGATCAGGCCCTGGTTGATCGCGATCCAGCGCTTGCCGGTGGCCGAGCCCGCGAAGTTGATGCCTGGCGAGACGTAGATCCGGCCGGCCGAGCGCGCGTAGGCGGCGGCCACCGAGTAGGACTGCGCGCCTGACAGGGTGAGGCCGGGGCCGGTGGCCGCGATCACGCCGCCATTGGCCTGCCAGAGCCCGCCCATGCTGCCGGAGAAGACGCAGCCGTCGCCGACGCCCACGATCGCGCCGTCGTTGGCGATGATGTGGAAGCCGGTGGCGAGGCTCAGCGCCGTGAAGATCACGTTGTAGAACAGCACGTACATGCTGGAGCCGGCGCCGAAGGTGTGCTTGGCCCCGCCCGCGCATTGCAGTGTCAGGCCCCGGAAGGTCAGCGTGCCCGAGCCCGAGGTGCGGTGCCCGAAGGAGGCGTTGCCGCCGTCCTGGATCACGAAGCTCGCCTTGTTGGTCTCGTCGCCGAGGACCGTGAGGTCGCCCGCCGTGCGGAAGCCCCGATCCATGCCCGCGTAGATGCCCGGTACGCCGAGCTGGATCGTGACGGGCTGGGCGATGCCGTAGGCCAGCACCGCCTTGGTGTAGGCCGCCGTGATCGTCTTGAAGGCGCGCCCCGGCAGGTTGGCGCCGCCGTCGTTGTTGTCGTTGCCGTCCGTGCGCACCCAGACCGTGACGGCGCCCGCCGCCACGTTCTTCGAGACCTCGGAGAGCGCGAAGCCGAGGAGCCGGTAGGCGGTGCCGTCGAAGCAGGCATCGACGGGCACGTTGGGCAGGAGGTCGCCCGGCGCGAGCGGCGTGCCGTCGCGGCGCACGAAGGGCTTGGTGATGCCGTTCGTGGTGATGGTGCAGTCGCCGGTGTTCTGGAGCGTCGGGAACAGCCGGAAGGAGAGCCCGCGGTAGACGCTGGTATGGGGCGTGATCGGCGTGACGATGAGGTCGTTGGCCGTGCCCGAGGTCAGGAAGGTCGAGAGCTGGCCCGAGCGGATCGCCTTGAGGAGCTGCCGCGGGTCGTCGTTCGTGGGCGAGAGGCCCGCTTCGATGAGCGCGTTGACGATCTCGCGCTGCGTCATCTCGATCGCGGCGGGCGGGATGCGCGAGCCCTGCTTGCCGGCAGCCAAGTTCTTGCCGACGTAGGGGGCGTTCGGGTCGGTCGAGCCGGTGGGCGCGTTGTAGAGCATCGGGGACTCCGGGGGTGAGCAAGCGCGCGCCGCCGGCCGGCGCGAGCGCTCGAGGCTCGCCCGGGTCGGAGCGCGGTGGGTGATGGATCGGGGTTTGGTGGGTTGCTGATTTTGATGAGGCGTCTATACTGGCGCTTTCAGCTTGTTCGCTCCGTCAGCATGAAGATTTGCAGAAAGTGTCTGCGCGAAAAGTCGCTTCAATGCTTCGGAATGCAGAGAAGCACCAAAGATGGGCTCAATCGCTGGTGCAAGGAGTGCGTGAAGCTGTCGACGGCGCGCTGGCGAGCAGAAAACCCCGACAAGGTCGCGGCGCAGGTCGCATCATACGCCGCATCAGGGAGAAGTATCGAGCAACGCCGCGCCTATCGTTCGCGTAATCGTGCGAAGCAAAACGAGTATCATCGCGAATACTACGCCAGAAACAAAGAAAAACACCGCGATGCGCACAGGCGGTGGCGCGAGGCCAACCCTGATAAGTTCAAAGCGTCCAAACAGGCGCACTACCAACGCAGCTATGCAGCCCATCCCGAGAAGCACAAGGCAAGGGTTCGCGCTTCCGTTAAGAAGAGGCTCGGCGCGGATCCTGCCTTCAAGATGCAGTGTGCTGTGCAAGGGCGGATCGGCCGTGTTCTCAAAACACGCGGCCGATCGCGCACCTTCAAGATGTTGGGCTACACTTCGGACGAGCTTGCCTACCACATCGCATCCACCTTCAAGCCCGGAATGAGCTGGGAAAATTTTGGCTTTGGCGAGGGCCGGTGGCACATCGAGCATATCCGCCCAATCGCATCATACAGCCCTAAGGACTTCCCCTCGATCGAGGAATTCATCATTGAGGCATTCAAGCTGACAAATCTTGAGGCTTCCTGGCATTCTGACAATCTTCGAAAATCCTCAATTTGGGCTGGAATGAGGTGGGCAAAAGGCCGCCCAATCGCCTGCGTTGTCAGTCCGGTAAGTACTTAAAAATGAGCTGCGTATGGGGCGGGCAGGCGCGCCGCAGCACGCATTCGAGGTCGTCGGCGGTGAGGAAGCCCTCCAATGGGTCGAAGCCGACCTCGCCCTCATCCGCCCGGAAGCTCGTCGAGCCGAGGCTCGTGACGGTCGCGGTCCAGAATTTCCAGATCGTGCCGTTGGGATCCCAGGCGACGCTCTCCAGGGGGGTGTCGTCGCACTCGCCCTCGTCGCAGGCGAACCAAAACTCGTCGAGGACGCCCGCGACCTCGTCGCCGAAGGCCTCGGCCGGCCCGTTGGTGAAGCTCTCCAAGGTGTCGCCCTCGCGGGCCGGCCCGATGCGGAAGTCTTCGAACGGGGTGTCGTCGCAGGCGAGGTCGTCGCAGGTGGCGTAGAGTTCGGTGACGCCCTCCCCGTCGAGTTCGCTCTCGTCGGCGTGAAACCACGACTCGACCACGCCGGGGCCGATCACCTCGCTCGTGTCGACGAGGAACTGCGTCGGCTCGGCGATCTGCACGTCGTAGCCGACCGAGGCCGCCAGACACCGCAGATATTCGGGGCTCGCGCCCCCCACCGCGCCGAAGCGCACCCGCACCGCGTTGATCCGGTCGGCCACCGCGCTCTGCGAGGGCAGGCAGGTGTCGGGCAGGCCCAGCTCCGCCTCCCAATCGGGCAGCGCCGTGGTGATCGCGGAGGGGAAGACTTGAGAGGCGACCGCGAAGTCGCGGGCGTTGATGTCGGCGACCCAGGCCGCAACCGCCGTCCAGACGAGCCGCATGATCGTCGAGGCGCCGCGCCCGTCGCCCGCCTCGTCCGTGCCCCAGGCCGGCCCGCGGGGCGTGAGGGCCAGCACCGCCGGCAGGAGATCGGCGGCCGAGGGGTTCGACTGCTTGTCGGCCACCGAGGGTGGTGGATCGGTCAAGAGCGCGCAGGGCCAGCCGAGGCCCAGCGCGTCCGGGCCGCCGAGCCGGACTTTCGTCGAGTCGGCGGTCAGGATGGTGTCGGAGGCAAGCGGCATCGGGGCCCTCCGGCCGGCGACCGGCCGCTATCGAAGCGCGGTGATGGTGAGCGGGATCGTCTTCGAGGCGGTGAGCGCCAGCACCGCGGCGAGGGTCACCTCGACCGTGCCGTCCGCCGGCACCCGTGCCCCGGCGACGCTCGCGCCCGGCGGCATGGCGCCGGACGCCTCGACGAGGACGCGCTCCCCGGCCTTGAGGCCGGCGAGCCTCGTGACGAGGAAGGTCTTCGTGCCGATGGCCAGGGGGCCCGTGGTGATCGAGCCTGAGAGCGGCACCACCTCCTCGGGCCGGGCCTCCAGCGCGGCAAGGCGGCGCTCGATCGCCGCGAGCCCGGTGGTCGGGTAGCGGGCCGCGATCTGATCGACAGTCGCGAGGTAGAGCCGGCCGTCCTTCAGGACGCGCACCCGCTCGCTACCATCGAGTTCGACCGGGGAGAGCGGCGGGACCTGCACGGCCTTACTCCGAGAGGCTGAGCGCCGCGAAGCGCGCGTCGATCTGTGCGTAGGTCGTGATCGAGCCGGCCTCTATCGCCGCCTCGGTCCGGCGGAGGCAGGTGAACGTCGCCTGCACCCATTTGCCGACCGCGAGGGCCACCGCCTGGATTGCCGCGGCACTCATGTCCGCCCAGCCGGTAACCGCTTTGAAGTCGAGCACGTTGTCGGGCTCGGCCTGCGAGAGGTTGTAGGCGCCGTTGATGAGGCCGCGGCTCTTCTCGTTCGTCTTGACGAGGACGCCCTGGAACGTGACGCCGCCGTCCTGCGCCCGCTCCTGCGCGGCGTTGGCATAGGCGGCGAGCGCGGCCTTCGTCTGGGGCCCCTCCCAGGGGAAGGGCTCGCCCGCGGGGGTGAAGATCGCACCGGAGATGGGATCGATCGTGCTCGGCATGTCAGAGGCTCACGAAGGTGGCGGCCGCCGCCTCGCCGGCCTGGCCGGTCGGCTGCGTGCTGGCCTGTGGTCCGAGGAGGCACGTCGCCGTGCCGGCCGACAGGTTGAACAGGCACACGAAGCCGCCGAAGCCCGCCCCGCCACCGCGTCCGGCCGTACCCGTGCCGACGCCGTTGCCGCCGTTGCCGCCGTTGCCGCCCCGCGCGTCCAGGGTGTTCGTGGCGGCGACACCTGTGAGGAAGCGGCACACGACCTGGACC
>NZ_LSIX01000269.1:0-18566 GCF_001556475.1 Methylobacterium sp. CCH5-D2
CTCCAAGGCATGCCAGCCGATATCTCCTGCCCGCGGCGGAACGCCGTCCGCGCCTCATGCACAGACGGTCGCCGCGCCCGTACTCATCCCTGCCCGCAGGGCCCCGCCTGCCCGGAGGGCCCCGAGACACCGTTCCGGAGTTGTCCCAAGCACCTGCGGGGCCAGCGTCGCTGCTGTCAAGGCTCGCAGGTGGGCATCGCGGGGTCCCTTGGCAACCGCCCGCCGCCCGCGACCCGGTGACCTTGGCTAACGCGGCCCTGCCGCGGCGGCGCCGTCAGCGGACCCGGTCGAGGGTCACGAACGCGAAGGCGCTCTCGTCGTGCGGGCCCGCCTCGTGCGCCTCGCGCGCGGTCTCGCGGAACGCCCCCGGTTCGAGGGCGGGGAAATAGGTGTCGCCTGCGTAGTCGCCCGCGACCTCGGTGAGGTGGATGCGGTCGGCGTGCGGCAAGGCGAGGCGGTAGATCTCGGCCCCGCCGACCACCATCAGCTCCTCGGAGTCCGCCGCGGCCGCGAGCGCGCCGGCCCAGTCGTGCGCCACCGCGACGCCCTCGGCCGCGAAGGCCGGATCGCGGGTGAGGACCAGGGTGCGGCGGCCGGGCAGGGGCCGGCCGATCGACGCGTAGGTCTTGCGGCCCATCAGCATCGGCTTGCCCATGGTGAGGGCCTTGAAGCGCTGGAGGTCGCTGCGCAGGTGCCAGGCGAGGCCGTTGTCGCGGCCGATGACGCCGTTGCGCGCGACCGCGACGACGAGGGTGATGCGGGGCGCGGACATCGGATCTCCTCAGACGGCGACCGGCGCGGCGATCGCGGGGTGCGGCTCATAGCCCTCGATCGCGATGTCCTCGAAGCGGAAGGCGAAGAGGTCGCGCACCGCCGGGTTCAGCCGCAGGCGGGGCAGGGGGCGGGGCTCGCGGGTGAGCTGTACTTGCGTCTGCTCCAGGTGGTTCCGGTAGAGGTGGGCGTCGCCGAAGCTGTGCACGAAGTCGCCGGGCGCGAGGTCTGTGGCCTGCGCTATCATGTGGGTGAGCAGCGCGTAGCTCGCGATGTTGAAGGGCACGCCGAGGAAGGCGTCGGCCGAGCGCTGGTAGAGCTGGCAGGAGAGCCGGCCTTGCGCGACGTAGAACTGGAACAGGCAGTGGCAGGGCGCCAGCGCCATCCGGTCGAGGTCGGCCGGGTTCCAGGCCGAGACGACGAGGCGGCGCGAATCCGGGTTGCGGCGGATCTCGTCCACCACCCAGGCGATCTGGTCGACGGTGCCGCCTGACGGCTTCTCCCAGGAGCGCCACTGCTTGCCGTAGACGGGGCCGAGATCGCCGTGCTCGTCCGCCCACTCGTCCCAGATGGTGACGCCGTTCTGTTGCAGCGCCCGCACGTTGGTGTCGCCGGTGAGGAACCAGAGCAGCTCGTGGATGATCGAGCGCAGGTGCAGCCGCTTCGTGGTAACGAGCGGGAAGCCCTCGCTGAGGTCGAAGCGCATCTGGTGGCCGAACACCGACAGGGTGCCGGTGCCGGTGCGGTCCTCCTTCGAGACGCCATGGTCGAGGATGCGGCGCAGCAGGTCGTGGTAGGCTTGCATGATCCCTCTCTCGCGCGGGATCATATCAGGGCGGGGCCTCAACGCATTCCCGCGGGTGTGGACGGAGGCCTGTGCCGGAGCGGCACGGTACTCATCCCGGCCAGAGCACGTAGGCGATCAGCGCGAGGTTGCTCCAGCCGTGCAGCGCGATGCAGGGCCAGAGGCGGCCGGTGCGCCAGCGCAGGATTCCGAGGGCGAGCGCCAGCGGCAGCAGCGAGACCGGTCGGGCGAGGCTCAAGCCCGACGGACCCGAGACCGAGATGTGGGCGATGGCGAAGATTGCGGCCGTGAGCAGGATCGCGGCGGCGGGGCCCAGGA
Organism: Methylobacterium sp. CCH5-D2; assembly: GCF_001556475.1. Classification (NCBI taxonomy): domain Bacteria; kingdom Pseudomonadati; phylum Pseudomonadota; class Alphaproteobacteria; order Hyphomicrobiales; family Methylobacteriaceae; genus Methylobacterium; species Methylobacterium sp. CCH5-D2. Next base: position 1,895 of record NZ_LSIX01000269.1, read on the forward strand.
CGGCGCGGGCGCGGCGAAAGATCTCGCCGCGCATCAGCAGCTCCTCGGCGAGCGGGGCCAGCACCACCACGTAGGCGAGCCAGGCCGCGACCGCGGCGGGGGTGAGCAGAGGCGACAGCCGCGTGCCCTGGCCGAAGCTCGTGCCGAACAGGGTCGCGGTGGTGCTTACCCAGAGGATGTGTGCGAGCGGCCAGAGCAGCAGGACGAGGAGGAGGTTGCGCGCCCGCATGCCGTTCGGCCGCTCGCGGTCGAGAGCGAGCCGCGCGCGCCAGCCCGCGCCGTCCCACCACAGGGCCGTGCCGAGCACGAGCCCGGCCAGGAAGACCTGGCGCAGGATGTCCACCGCGAGTTCCCGCCGGGCGAGCGCCATCGCGCCGATGAACGGCCGGCGGTTGGGGGGCAGGAAGGGGTCGATCCCGGCGATGAGGTCGGCACCCACCCGCACGCAGGCGAGCGCCATCAGGCTGGCGGCCCCGAGATAGAGCGGGACGAGGGCCAGCGTCCCGAGGAGGTGCAGCCCGGCGCGCCATCCGGACGGCCGCGGGGCCGGCGCGGGCAGGGGCGACTGGGCGCTTCCGGCAACAGGCGCGGGATCCGGCATCGACATGACAGGATCGGGCTTCAAAACCGGGGCGATCCCCTCTATATTCCCCTTGCCGGTCGCGAGGCCGGCTATGGCGATAAACGTTCTTCGGAATAAACCTATCGGACCCGGGGGCGGTACCCGGCGCCTCCACCCGAGCCCAGGACATGCTGCCGCAAGGCGCGCGTGGACCGGCCTGTGCTTCGGCGGGGGCGAAATAGGATCGACGAGGGCGTAAAGGTAGAGCTTTCGCTCGGCATGGTTCCGCCGTTATCGGGCCTTTGCAATAGTTGCCAACGACAACTTTGCTCCGGTGGCGGTGGCTGCGTAAGCGGTCCCCAATACCGACCTGAAGTCCTAGCGGGTAGCACCGCATAGGCGGGGTTCGGAGGCACCTGGCAACAGAAGCCTCCACTTTCAGTTTTTCCGAACGGCATCGTCCGCACACGCGGTCAAGGTCGTCGGGCCGAGGACGCCGGGCAGCACGACCGCAGATGGCAGACGATCTGATCCGCTACGACCTCCTCGTCCAGGAAGCCCTCCGGGGCGTCGTGCGCAAGGTGCTGACCGACGCGGCCCGGGACGGGCTGATGGGCGAGCACCACTTCTACGTCTCCTTCCGGACGGAGGCCCCGGGCGTGCGCATGTCGCAGGCGCTTCGCGAGAAGTACCCGCAGGACATGACGATCGTGCTCCAGCACCAGTTCTGGGACCTTGGCGTCACCGAGCACGCCTTCGAGGTCGGCCTGTCCTTCTCGGGCGTGCCCGAGCGCCTGCTGGTGCCCTTCGACGCGCTGACGGGCTTCTTCGACCCCTCCGTCCAGTTCGGCCTGAAGTTCGACCTGAACGAGAACGCCGAGGCGCCCGAGGGCGAGGACGAGCACCCGGCCGCCGCCAAGGGCGCGGGCCCGCGCGGGGCCGCCTCGGAGCCGAGCGAGCTGAAGCCGAAGGGCGCCGGGCTCGCGACCGTCGGCAGCAGCGTTCCCAAGGTGCTGCCCGCCCCGGCCGCGCAGGGGAACAAGGGCGAGGACAAGCCCGCCCGCCCCGCCCGCAAGGAGGGCGAGGGCGAGGAGAGCGGCGCAGAGGTGGTCAGCCTCGACGCGTTCCGCAAGAAGAGCTGAGCGGCGACCGCCCCGACCCGTCCGCCTTCCTGTATCCCTCTCCGGCGTCGTCCTGGCGGTGCGCGCCGCCGCGCCCGTACGTCGCCGAGGCGTCCCCTCCCGGTTGAGCCCCGACGCGCCAGCGGCTAACCGCTTGGGGCCAACAACGAAGGAACGCCCCGATGGACGCCACCAGCCTGCGCGCGCTTCAGGCGCCGCTGAAGGACCAGTACCGCCAGAGCCCCGATTCCGCCGTCGTCACCCTGCGGGCCAAGGGCTCGCTCGACGACACGGGCGTCGCCTGCAAGGTCGAGACCGGGCGAGCCCTGGCGGTGGCGGGCCTGCACCCGGCGACGGGAGGCTCCGGCGCAGAGCTCTGCTCCGGCGACATGCTGCTCGAGGCGCTCGTCGCCTGCGCGGGCGTGACCCTGAAGGCGGTCGCGACCGCCCTGGAGATCCCGCTGCGCTCGGGGCAGGTGAGCGCCGAGGGCGACCTCGATTTCCGCGGCACGCTCGGCGTCGACAAGGAGGCGCCGGTGGGCTTCCGCGCCATCCGCCTCAGCTTCACCCTCGACACGGACGCGCCGCAGGAGAAGCTCGACCAGCTCCTCAAGCTGACCGAGCGTTACTGCGTGGTGTTCCAGACCCTGAACCACCGGCCCGAGCTGGCGGTCACCGCTACGAAGGGCTGAGGCCGCACGCCGCGCGACGCGTCAGACCGCCGCGCGGGGATCGTGCCGGGCGAGGCGGGCGAGCAGGTATTCGACCTCCGCGCGGGCGGTGGCGCTCATGCCGCCAGCGGGCTTGCGCTGTGCGTCCGAGGCGATGAGGCCGCGCCGGGCCATCACGTATTTGCGGATCGCGAGGCCGACGCCCGGCTGCTGCTCGTAGCGCAACAGGGGCAGATGCGCGTCGAACAGGTCGTGGGCGCGGTCGCGCTCGCCGGCCTGTGCGAGGCGCACCACATCCATCAGCATGTCGGGGAAGGCGTAGCCGGTCATGGCGCCGTCGGCCCCGCGCTCGCACTCGAAATCGAGGAACAGGCCGCCGTTGCCGCAGAGGATCGAGATGCGGCGCATCGCCCCGTCGGCTTCGAAGGCGCGGAGCTGCGAGATCTTCTCCAGGCCCGGCCAGTCCTCGTGTTTCAGCATGACGCAGTTGGCGTTCTCCTGGACGATGCGGCGGATCACGCCAGGCGTCATCACCACGGAGAAATTCAGCGGATAGTCCTGGATCACGAAGGGTACGTCGGGGCCGATCGCCTCGGCCGCCTGCCGATAATACGTCGCGATCTGGTCGTCGGTGCGCAGGGTGTTGGGCGGCGCGATCATCACGCCGGCCGCACCCGCCTCCATGCCGGCGCGGGCAAGCCCGGCCATCGCGGCGAAACCCGGCGCCGAGACGCCGACGATCACCGGCAGGTTGCCGGCGCGCCGGATGAAGCGGGTGGCGACCGCGAGGCCCTCCGCGTGGTCGAGCTTCGGTGCCTCGCCCATCACGCCGAGCACCGTCAGGCCCGTGGCGCCGCAGCCGAGGTAGAATTCGGTCAGCCGGTCGATCGAGTCGAAGTCGATCCGGCCGTCCGGGTGGAACGGCGTCGGGGCGATCGGGTAGACGCCGCGTGCGGACGCGTCGAGAGGCATGGGTAGGACTCCCTTGTGCGCCCGGACAGCGGCGCCGGCCGGATCTACGCCGCGCGGGAGCCCTGCGCCAACCCTCCCCCGCGAACGGGGGAGGGCCGGGTCCGCCTCACTCGGCGGCCGCCTCGTAGCTCTCCGGCGGGGGGCAGGAGCAGACGAGGTTGCGGTCGCCGTAGGCGTTGTCGACGCGGTTGACCGGGGGCCAGTACTTGTCGGTCCGGAAGCTGCCCGCCGGGAAGCAGCCGGCCTCCCGCGAGTAGGGCCGCTCCCAGGCGCCGACGAGGTCCTGGACCGTGTGGGGGGCGTTCCTGAGCGGGTTGTCCGCCCGGTCGGCCCGCCCCTCTTCGATCGCCCGGATCTCCTCGCGGATCGCCAGCATGGCGTCGCAGAAACGGTCGATCTCGCCCTTGGTCTCGGACTCGGTCGGCTCGATCATCAGCGTGCCGGCGACCGGCCAGCTCATGGTCGGCGGATGGAAGCCGCTGTCGATCAGGCGCTTGGCGACGTCGTCCACCGTGATCCCGGCGCTCTTCTGGAAGGGGCGCAGGTCCACGATGCACTCGTGCGCCACGCGGCCCCGCTCGCCCGCGTAGAGGATCGGGTAGGCGCCCCCGAGGCGCGCCGCGATGTAGTTGGCGCCGAGGATCGCCACCCGCGTCGCCTGGGCGAGGCCGCGGCCCCCCATCATCAGGCAGTAGCTCCACGAGATCGGCAGGATCGAGGCCGAGCCGTAGGCGGAGCCCGAGACCGCGCCTTCCTCGCCGCTGCGCGGATCGGAGGGCAGGAACGGGATCAGGTGCGCCTTGACGCCGATCGGCCCCATGCCGGGCCCGCCGCCGCCGTGCGGGATGCAGAAGGTCTTGTGCAGGTTGAGGTGGCTGACGTCGGCCCCGATATCGCCGGGCCGGGCGAGCCCCACCAGCGCGTTGAGGTTCGCCCCGTCGAGGTAGACCTGGCCGCCGTGGAAATGCGTGATCGCGCAGATCTCCCGCACCCGCGCCTCGAAGACGCCGTGGGTTGAGGGGTAGGTGATCATGCAGGCCGCGAGCCTGTCGGCGTGCTGCTCGGCCTTCCTGCGGAAATCCTCCACGTCCACGTTGCCGTTGGCGTCGGCGCCCACCACCACCACGCTCATCCCGCACATCTGCGCCGAGGCCGGGTTGGTGCCGTGGGCCGAGGAGGGGATCAGGCAGACGGTGCGGTGCGTGTCGCCGCGCGCGCGGTGATAGCGGCGGATGGCGAGCAGCCCCGCATACTCGCCCTGCGCGCCGGAGTTCGGCTGCATCGAGATCGCGTCGTAGCCCGTGATCGCGCAGAGTTTCTCGGAGAGGTCGCCGATAAGCTGGTGGTAGCCCGCAGCCTGGTCGTCGGGCACGTGCGGGTGGATCTCCGAGAATTCCGGCCAGGAGATCGGCAGCATCTCCGCCGTGGCGTTGAGCTTCATCGTGCAGGAGCCGAGGGGAATCATCGCCCGGTCGAGGGCGAGGTCGCGGTCGGCGAGGCGGCGCATGTAGCGCGTCATCTCGCTCTCGGCCCGGTTCATGTGGAAGATCGGGTGCGTCAGGTAGGGCGAGGTACGCAGCTGGCCCTCCGGCAGGCGCTGCTCCGGCCACGCCTCGTCGTAGGGTACCTCGTGGCCGCCGAAGGCGCGCCAGACCGCCTGGAGGATGTCGGGACGGGTGCGCTCGTCCACCGTGATGCCGATCCGGTCGTCGCCGACCTTGCGCAGGTTCACCCCGTTCTCCACGGCGCTCTTCAGGATCACGCCCTGGAAGGGCCCCACCGCGACGGTGATCGTGTCGAAGAAGTGCTCGGGCTCGACCCGGAAGCCGAGACCGGTGAGGCCGTCGGCGAGCCGCACCGCGTCGCGGTGCACCCGCTGGGCGATGGCCTTGAGGCCTGCCGGGCCATGGTAGACCGCGTACATCGCGGCGATGACCGCGAGCAGCACTTGGCTGGTGCAGATGTTCGAGGTGGCCTTCTCGCGGCGGATGTGCTGCTCGCGGGTCTGGAGCGCGAGGCGGTAGGCGCGTTTGCCGTGGGCATCGACCGAGACGCCGACGATGCGCCCCGGCAGCGCCCGCTTGTGGGCGTCACGGGTGGCCATGTAGGCGGCGTGCGGGCCGCCGAAGCCCATCGGCACGCCGTAGCGCTGCATCGAGCCGACCGCGATGTCGGCGCCCATCTCGCCGGGCGGCTTGAGCAGCGTGAGCGCCAGCGGGTCGGCCGCGACCGCCGCGACGGCGCCCGCCGCGTGAAGCGCCGCGATCGGTCCCGAGAAATCGTGGATCGCGCCGTTCACGCCCGGGTACTGGAACAGCGCGCCGAAGACCGCCGCGGGATCGAGGTCGGCGAAGGGATCGCCCACCACGATGCGCCAGCCGAGCGGCGCGGCCCGCGTCCTGAGCACCGCGATGGTCTGGGGCAGGCAGTCCCGGTCCACGAAGAAGGCGTCCTGCTTCGAGGCGGCGACGCGGTTGGCCATGCCCATCGCCTCGGCCGCGGCGGTGGCCTCGTCGAGCAGCGAGGCGTTGGCCACGTCGAGCCCGGTGAGGTCGCAGACGAGCGTCTGGAAGTTCAGGAGCGCCTCGAGCCGCCCCTGGCTGATCTCGGGCTGGTAGGGCGAGTAGGCCGTGTACCAGGCCGGGTTCTCGAAGATGTTGCGCTGGATCGCCGGCGGCATCGTGGTGCCGTGGTAGCCCTGGCCGATCAGCGAGACGAGGAGCCGGTTCTTGTCGGCGGTCGCCCGCATCGTCTCGATGGCGCGGCGCTCGGTCAGCGGCTTGCCGAAGGCGAGCGGCGCCGCCTGGCGGATGTCCGGCGGCAGGGTCTCGTCCACGAGGGCGTCGAGGCTGGCAGCCCGGCAGACCGCGAGCATCTCGCCGATCTCGGCCGTCGTCGGGCCGATATGGCGGCGGTTGGCGAAGTCGTAGGGGTCGTAGTGGGTCATGGGCCCCTCCCTCATTTCGGCAGGGCGGCGTAGGCCGCCGCGTCCATCAGGGCCTCGAAGGCGGCGGGATCCTCGAGCCGCATCCGGTAGAGCCAGCCCTCGCCCTCGGGGTCGGAGCCGACGCTCTCGGGGTTCGTCACCACCGCCTCGTTGATCTCCGTCACCTCGCCGTCGAGCGGCGCGTAGACGTCGGAGGCGGCCTTGACCGACTCGACCACCGCGGCGGAGGCGCCCTGGGTGAGCTTCGCCCCGACCCTCGGGAGCTCGATGAAGACGAGGTCGCCGAGCTGCTCGGCGGCGTGCGCGGTGATGCCGACCGTGACGACGTCGCCCTTGCGCCGCAGCCACTCGTGCTCCTGGGTGTATCTCAGCATGGGTCTGGCTCCGGGAGGGTTCAGCCGCGCTTGAAGCCGGCGGGGAGGAAGGGGAGGGGGGCGACGGTGAGGGGCAGGCGCTGGCCGCGCACCTCGGCCCGGACCCGGGTGCCGGGCTCGGTCAGGCCGCAGGGCAGGTAGCCCATGGCGACGGGCGCCCCGAGGCTCGGCCCGAAGCCGCCGGAGGTGACGTGGCCGACGGGTTTCCCCTCGTCGTCGGCGAAGAGCGGCGCGCCGGCCCGCACGGGGGCGCGACCCTCGGCGAGCAGGCCGACGCGGCGGCGCCCGGTGCCCGCCGCCAGCTCGGCGAGGATCCGCTCGGCGCCCGGGAAGCCGCCCGGACGGGCCCCGCCGCGGCGCCGGGCCGGCGAGATCGCCCAGCCGAGGGCGGCCTCGACCGGGCTCGTCGTCGCGTCGATGTCGGCGCCGTGCAGGCAGAGGCCCGCCTCGAGACGCAGGGAATCGCGGGCGCCGAGTCCGATCGGCAGCACGGCCGGGTCGGCGAGCAGCGCCTCGGCGATCGGCTCGGCCGACGCCTCCGGCGTCGAGATCTCGAACCCGTCCTCCCCCGTGTAGCCGGAGCGGGTGACGACGCAGGCGGCGCCCAGGATGTCCACCGCCCGCGCATCCATGAAGCGCATCGCGGCGACCTCCGGCGCGAGCCGGGCGAGCGCCGCCTCCGCGCCCGGCCCCTGCAGGGCGAGGAGCGCGCGGGGCAGTTCCTCGACCGTGACCGAGGCGGGCAGGCTGGCCCGCAGATGCGCGAGGTCGGCCGTCTTGTTCGCCGCGTTGACCACGAGGACGAGCCGGTCGCCGAGATGGGCAGCCATCAGGTCGTCCAGGATGCCGCCCTGCCCGTCGGTGAGCAGGCCGTAGCGCTGGCGCCCCGGCTTCAGCCCGAGGATGTCGGCCGGGACCAGCGCCTCCAGGGCCCGGGCGGCCTCCGCCACATCGCCGGCCCGGAGGGCGACCTGACCCATATGCGAGACGTCGAACAGGCCCGCGGCGGCGCGGGTGTGCAGATGCTCCTTGAGCAGCCCCGCCGGGTACTGCACCGGCATGGCGTAGCCGGCGAACGGCACCATCCGGGCGCCCAGGCGCCGATGCAGGTCGTCCAGCGGGGTCTTGAGAAGGGGGGCGGTCTCGACGGATTGTGCCGACATCCGGATTCTCCACGACAGCGTGCGTCCGGAAGGCGCCTCACGCGCGTTTCCGGCCTGCCCCCATCTGTCGCGGTTACCTGAGAGCTTCCCCCGGGCTCGCGCCGCGAGGTTTCTCCTTCGGTGGACGCCCGAGGGCGCCTCTCTCCAGATTGTCCAACGATACGGTGATTGTGCCTGAGAGTTTCCGGGGGTGGTTGCTCCGTCGGCGCCATGCCCGACCGTCTCCGGCCGGACTGGGCTCTCCCGTATCGCCTTTAGCGGACGCGATGATCAAAGCACGTCTCGGCGGTGCGGCGCAACATCCCGCCGCGGGTGGATGTTTCAGACCGCGTGATCCGTATCGAGCCGGACCGACGGGATCGTCCGGGGTGGCATTAACATGCGTGATTTCGGCGCTCTTCGGGCTGGGTGTGTAATAATCTTGCGCAAACGGTTACTTGCAAGATCTTCTGCGGAGGTTCGCCATGGGAGCCGCCATGAAGGCCGGCATGAGCGCGCCGGCCAGGACCGTCATCGCCCACGCCGCCTACCTCACCGCCGCCGGCCTCGCGTTCCTGCTCGCCCCCGAGGGCGTGGCGCGGCTGCTCGGCGTGGCGGGCGAGCCCTACCTCTTCCGGGTCGTCGGGCTCCTGATGCTCTGCTTCGCCGCCTACGACGCGCTGTTCGCGCGGCACGAGGACCGGCCGCTGATCGGCGCGAGCGTCGTCGTCCGGACCTGCCTCGCCGCCGCCTTCGTCCTCTTGGTGATGGCCGACCTCGCCCCGATGCCGCTCCTCGCCTTCGCGCTGGTGGAGGTCGTCGGGGCGGCCGCGACGGCCCTCGCGATGCGGGGCCGCCCGACGGCCGGTCCGCTGCCGGCCCATTGAGGGAAGCGGCCGGCCCGTCGGGGCCGGGGCCGGGGTCGGCCCGCCTCAGGGTGACCGGTAGGCCGAGCCGTCCTCGGCGCGGTTGGGCCGCTCGACGTAGCGGCCCTGGTCCGGAACGGCGATGCGGTCGAAATCCGCCGCGAGCGCCTCGAGGCCGCGCCGCAACTCGGTGCCGGCCAGCGCGCGGCCGTGCCCGGTGACGGCGAGGTCCGGCTTCAGGGCGGCGAGCGCCCGGACCGAGTCGCGCGCCGCTGGCCAGTCGATGGTCAGGTATTTGGGCGGCCCGTGGATCTCGGGGGTCTGCACGATCGACTCGTAGGCCGATTCGCTCGCCGTGGTGATGAAGGCATCGCCCGCGATCAGCGCTCGGTCGCTCTCCCGCCAGAACGAGACGTGGCCCGGGGAGTGGCCGGGCGTGTGGATCCAGCGCCAGCCGGCCAAGTCCGGGATGCTGCCGTCCTCGGGCAGGTCGCGCAGCTGCGCGGCGACGTTCACGGGCTTGGTCGGGAAGAGCGGCGAGGCCAGCGCCATCGCGCCGCCGCCGACGCTCGCGTCGCCCGGCGGGTAGGCGGCGCTGCCGTCGAGATAGGGCCGCTCCAGGCGGTGGGCGTAGACCGGCACGTCCCAGGCCGCCGCCAGGTCCTCCAGCACGCCCACATGGTCGAAATGCCCGTGGGTGAGCAGGATCGCGGCCGGCCGCGCGCCGCCGAAGCGCGCCTCGGCCGCTTCCTCGATCCGCCCGCGGGTGCCGGGAAAGCCCGCATCGACCAGCACCCAGCCGGCCTCGCCGGGGCGCCCGACATAGGCGACGTTGGCGATGACGTGGCGCTGGTAGGCGAGGTCGGGCCGGACCTCGTGGGTGGCGTCGTCGCGCTCGGCGTCGGCGCGCGGGTCGTCCGCGCGCGCGTTCGGATCGACCGGGATCTGCTGGACCATCGGCTCTCTTCCCACCTGCCCTTGCCGCCCACCCTCTCAGGCCAACCCGGGAGCGCCCTCCCGGATCCGGGGCAGGATCCAGGTCGGGTCAGGACAGGGAGGCGGGGGCGCCCGCGGCGGCGGCACGGCGGCCGTGCGCCCATCGCCCAAGATGCGAGCCGCGTTCATCAAATTGTCGTCAGTGCTAAATTGCAACCGCGGTCAAAACTCGTCGGCCGCCCGGTTCTTCTGCCACAGAAAAGCGATAAGGGTCGTCTCGATGCGAGCAGGCGAAGGCGGGCGCGAATCGCGCGCCGGCCCGCGGTGCCGAACCTGCTGCGGACCGACCCCGAGACCACGATGGACGCCCGCAATCCTCTGGAGCCCGAAGCCCGCAGCGGCGAGGCGCGCGCCGCGCGCCGGGTCGGCCTGCTGCCCGTCGCCGCTGCGCTGCTCCTGTGCGTGGCGCTGGTGGCCGCGGTGGCCGTGTTCCCGCAGCCGGTGCGCGACGCGGCCGAGCGGGCGATCGCCTACGTCCGGGACCTCACAGGGGGCGGCGAGGCGGCGGAAGAGGCGGCCGAGCGGGCCGAGACGGCCTCTTCGGGCGAGCGCGTCTTCCGTCCGACGCGGGAGCAGCGCGCCGCCTTCGAGATTCACCCGGTCGCCACCATGACCTTCCGGCCCGAGGGCATGGCGGAGGGGCGCATCGCGCTCAACGAGGACGACAACGTGCCGGTGGCCGCGCCGTATTCGGGCCGGGTCACGAAGGTTCTGGCCCGGGCGGGCGACGAGGTGAAGGCCGGCGCCGTGCTGCTGACGCTGGAGGCCACCGACATGGTCCAGGCGCAGAACGACTACCAGACGGCCCTCAACAACCTGCAGAAGCAGCAGGCCCTCCTGAAGCTCGACCAGACCATCGCGTCCCGCCAGCAGGAGCTGTTCGCCGCCCGCGCCGTGGCGCTGAAGGACTACCAGTCGGCCCAGAACGACGTGATCGCGGCCCAGAGCGACCTGAAGACCGCCGAGGCGACGCTCGACGCGGTGAAGAACCGCCTGCGCCTCCTCGGCAAGACCGATGCCGAGATCGCGGGCTTCGAGAAGAACGGCCGGCTGAACCCCGAGGTCGAGATCCGGGCGCCGATCGCCGGCACCATCGTGCAGCGCAAAGTGGGCGTCGGCCAGTACCTCACCCCCTCCAGCGACCCGGTCTTCGTGATCGGCGACCTCTCGACCGTCTGGCTGATCGCCAACGTGCGCGAGAGCGAGATCCCGAAGATCCGCATCGGCCAGGAGGTCGAGGCGCGGGTCGCCGGCTTCGGCGCCCGCATCTTCAAGGCGCGGGTCAACTACATGGCGGCGAGCCTCGACCCGGCGACGCGCCGGCTCGCCGTGCGCAGCGAGGTCGACAACCCCGAGCGGCTGCTGAAGCCCGAGATGTTCGCGACCTTCACCATCGTCACCGGCAAGCCGCAGCCCTCGCCCGCGGTGCCGATGGCCGCGATCGTCTACGAGGGCGCTGCCGCCCATGTCTGGGTGGCGAGGCCCGACGGCAGCATCGTGGCCCGCGCGGTGAAGCTCGGGCTGATCAACGGCGAGAACGCGCAGGTGGTCGAGGGCCTGAGCCCGGGCGAGGAGGTCGTCACCCGCGGCGCCCTGTTCATCGACCGGGCCGCCTCCGGCGACAAGGCCTCCTGAGGGAGCCGGGGGGCGCCGCCATGAACAGCCTGATCGTCTTCTCGCTCCGCCAGCGGGTCCTGGTCTTCCTGGGCTTCCTGGTGATGATGGGCCTCGGCTACGCGAGCTACACCCAGCTCAACATCGAGGCCTATCCAGACCCCGTCCCGCCGCTCGTGGACGTGATCACCCAGAATCCCGGCCAGTCGGCGGAGGAGATCGAGCGCTACATCACGATCCCGCTGGAGGTCGCGCTCGCCGGCATCCCGAACGCCACGGTCGTGCGCACGATCTCGCTGTTCGGCCTCTCCGACGTGAAGGTGCAGTTCAACTACGCCTACACGTACGAGCAGGCGCTGCAGCGCGTGCTCAACCGCCTCTCGCAATTGCCGCCCCTGCCGAACGGGGCCCAGCCGCAGATCTCGCCGACGAGCCCGGTGGGCGAGATCATGCGCTACAAGCTCGTGGGCCCGGCGGGCTACTCGTCGGCCGACATGAAGACCCTGCAGGACTGGGTGCTGCAGCGCCGCTTCAAGGCGATCCCCGGCGTGGTCGACGTGACGGCCTTCGGTGGCAAGGCCAAGGAATACGAGATCGCGGTCGATCTCAACCGGCTCCAGGCCCAAGGGCTGACGCTCGTCCAGCTGGTGACGGCGCTCAACAACTCCTCGATCAACGTCGGCGGGCAGACGCTGAACGTCGGCGAGCAGGCGGCGGTGGTGCGCGGCATCGGCCTGATCCGCGACATGGACGACATCCGCGACACGATGCTGACGCAGGTGAACGGCGTGCCGGTGCTGGTTAAGGACGTTGCCGAGGTGCGCGTCTCGAACGCGCCGCGGCTCGGCATCGTCGGCCACGACGACCAGCCGGACGTGGTCGAGGGCATCGTGCTGATGAGCCGCGGCGGCCAGAGCCTGCCGACCCTGAAACGCGTCGAGGCCGAGATCGACCGGATCAACAACTCCACGATCCTGCCGCCCGACGTGAAGATCCAGCGCATCTACGACCGCTCGGGGCTGATCCACACCACCACCCACACGGTGATGCACAATCTCGTCTTCGGCGTGGTGCTGGTCTTCGTGGTGCAGTGGCTGTTCTTAGGATCGCTCCGCAGCGCTATCATCGTGGCGGCGACGATCCCCTTCGCGCTGGGCTTCGCCATCCTGATCCTGGTGGTGCGGGGCGATTCCGCGAACCTCCTCTCGCTCGGCGCGATCGACTTCGGCCTCATCGTGGACGCCACCGTGATCATGGTCGAGAACGTGTTCCGGCACCTCGCCGAGCCGCATCTCTCGAAGGGCCAGCGGGCGCCGGGCGGGCTCACGGGCCGGCTCGGCACCATCGCCATCGCGGGCGCCGAGGTGAACCGGGCGATCTTCTTCTCGGCCACCATCATCATCGTGGGCTTCCTGCCGCTCTTCACGATGACGGGCGTCGAGGGCCACATCTTCGGGCCGATGGCCAAGACCTACGCCTACGCGCTGGTCGGCGGCTTGATCGCGACCTTCACGGTCTCGCCGGCCCTCTCGGCGCTCATCCTGCCCAAGCACGTCGAGGAGCGCGACACGCTGATCGTGAAGCTGCTCCGCTTCGGCCACGAGATCATCCTGAAGTTCGGCCTGCGCAACCGGGTGCTGTCGCTGGCCGTGACGCTGGCGATCCTGCTCGTCTCGGGCCTCGCCGCGCGCAATCTCGGCCTGGAATTCCTGCCCAAGCTCGAGGAGGGCAACCTCTACGTGCGCGGCACCATGCCGGCCTCGATCTCGCTGGAGGCGGGCAACGCCTCCGTGCAGCGCCTGCGCAAGATCTTCCAGGAGGTGCCCGAGGTCGTCACCGTGATCTCGCACCAGGGCCGGCCCGCCGACGGAACCGACGCCACCGGCTTCTTCAACTGCGAGATCCTGGCGCCGCTCAAACCCATCGACCAGTGGCGGAAGGGCCTCGACAAGGAGACCCTGATCCGCAACCTCTCCAAGCGCCTGGAGCAGGAGTTTCCCGGCATCGAGTTCAACTTCTCGCAGTATATCGAGGACAACGTCCAGGAGGCGGCCTCGGGCGTGAAGGGCGAGAACTCGGTCAAGATCTACGGTTCCGACCTCGCGCAGATCACCAAGACCGCCGAGGCGGTCAAGGGCGTGCTCGCGACGGTGCCCGGCATCACGGATCTGGCCGTCTTCGCATCCCTCGGACAGCCGACGGTGCGCATCGACGTCGACCGGCAGAAGGCCGCCCGCTTCGGCCTGTCCATCGGCGACGTGAACACCACGGTGGCGGCCGCGATCGGCGGCCAGACCGCGGGCGACCTCTACGAGTACGGCTCGGACCGGCACTTCCCGATGCGGGTGCGGCTGGCGAAGGAGTATCGCTCCTCGCTGGAGACGATCCGCAACATCACCATCGGGGCGCCCAACCCCAACGGCGGCGTGGTGCAGGTGCCGCTCTCGGAGATCGCCACCGTCGAACTCGTCTCCGGCGCGGCCTTCATCTACCGCGAGGACCAGGAGCGCTACATCCCGGTGAAGTTCTCGGTGCGCGGGCGCGACCTCGGCAGCGCGGTGCTGGAAGCGCAGGCCCGCGTCGCCCAGGAGGTGGAGATGCCGGCCGGCTACCACATGGAGTGGGTCGGCCAGTTCACGAACCTGCAGGACGCGGTGGCCCGCCTCAGCCTCGTCGTGCCGCTGACGCTGGTGCTGATCGCGCTCCTCTTATTCATCAACTTCAACTCGGTCACCGACATGCTGCTCACGCTCTCGGTGATCCCGATGGCGATGATCGGCGGCATCCTCGCGCTGTTCCTCACGGCGACGCCCTTCTCGATCTCGGCGGCGATCGGCTTCATCGCGCTCTTCGGCATCTCGACCATGGAGGGCGTGATCCTGCTGGCCTACTACAACCAGCTCCTCGACGAGGGGATGGAGCGGGCCGAGGCCGTCTGGCACGCCTCGATCGTGCGCATGCGGCCGGTGATGATGACGTGCGTTGCCGCCTGCGTCGGCCTCTTGCCCGCGGCCGTCTCCACCGGCATCGGCTCGCAGGTGCAGAAGCCGCTGGCGCTGGTGGTGGTCGGCGGCATCCTGCTCGCCCCGAACCTGATCCTGGTGGTGCTCCCCGTCCTGATCTCGCTGTTCTCCCGGCGGAAGACCAACCGCGACGCCGTGCCGGCCCAGCACCACCACACGGCAGCGGCGTGATGCGGGCGCAACAGGCGCGCGCGGCCGCGATGCTGCGCCGCGGGCCAGCGTTGACAGGGACCGTCCCGGCGTCCCTCTACGGGTGGCACGATGCCAAGGTGGGGACCGGCGGCGCCATGGTGGCAGGACATGGACGGAGGGCGCGGGCCGCGTCCCGCCTGCTCGCCGGCGCGCTCTGCGCCGCGCTCTGCGCCGGCATCTCCGCCTGCGCGGTCGGGCCGAACTTCGTGGCCCCGGAGGACCCGCCGGTCACCCGCTACACGCGCGAGCCCCTGAAGAACCCGAGCGCGGCCGACGCCATCACCACGCGCCAGGGCGGCTCGGCCGACCAGAGCTTCGTCTCGGGCGCCGACATCCCGGGGGAATGGTGGAAGCTGTTCCGCTCGAAGGCGCTGAACCGCCTCGTCGAGGAGGCGCTCGCCAACAACCCGAACCTGGAGGCGGCCCAGGCCAGCTTGCGCATCGCGCAGCAGAACGTGCTCGCGCAGAAGGGCACGCTGTTCCCGACGCTCTCGGCCACGCCGCAGGCGCAAGGGTCGCGCGCGCCGGGGCTCGACCTGCAGTCGCCGCTGCAGAACCAGACCCAGTACCTCTACAGCCTCTACACCCCGCAGGTGACGGTGTCGTTCAACCCGGACGTGTTCGGGGGCAACCGCCGCCAGATCGAGGCGCTGGAGGCCCAGGCCGAGAACCAGCGCTTCCAGCTGGAAGCCGCCTATCTCAGCCTCACCGCCAACGTGGTGACGGCGGCGATCCAGGAGGCGTCCCTGCGCGCGCAGATCGACGCGACGAAGCGGGTGATCCAGGCCCAGACCGAGGTTCTGGACCTCTACAACAAGCAGCTCAGGCTCGGGCAGATCGCGGGCGCCGACGTGGTGCAGCAGCAGGCCGCGCTCTCGGTCTCCCAGCAACTCCTGCCGCCGCTGGAGAAGCAGCTCGCCCAGCAGCGTAACCTGCTCACGGCGCTGACCGGCCGGCTGCCGAGCGAGGAGGTCTCGCAGACCTTCACGCTGGCAGCGCTCCGCCTGCCCACCCGGCTGCCGGTCAGCCTGCCCTCGCGCCTCGTGCAGCAGCGCCCGGACGTGAAGGCGGCCGAGGCCCTGGTGCAGCAGGCCTCCGCCGGCGTCGGCGTCGCGGTGGCCAACCGCCTGCCGCAATTCACCATCTCGGCGACCGGCGGCGCCAGCGCGGTGCGCATCGCTCAGCTCCTGAACCCGGGCGCGGGCTTCTTCACGATCATCGGACAGGCGACGGCGCCGATCTTCGATGCCGGCACGCTCTACCGGCGCCAGCGCGCCTCGGAGGAGGCGCTGACCCAGGCCCAGGCACAGTACCGCGCCACCGTGGTCGGGGCCTTCCAGAACGTCGCCGACGCGCTGCGGGCGCTCCAGGCGGATGCGCGGGCGGTCGCGGCGGCGTCGGCGGCCGAGAAAGCCACGGGCGAGAGCCTCGGGCTGATCCGCAAGCAGTTCGAGGCGGGCGCCATCAACGCCACGCAGGTGCTGATCGCCCAGCAGAGCTATCTCTCGGCGCTCGTCACATCGGCCTCCGCGCGTGCGACCCAGTACGCCGACACCGCGGCCCTGTTCCAGGCGCTCGGTGGCGGCTGGTGGAACCGTGTGGACGTGGCGGTGCCCCCGCCGGAGACGGACCCGGCGAAGTTCTTGTGAGCGAGCCGGGCCGTGACGCCATGCTGATCCGCCGCGCCCGCCCCGAGGATGCCGACGCGCTCTGGTCGATCCTGGAGCCCGTGATCCGTGCGGGCGAGACCTACACGCTCGACCGCGACATGGACCGGGCGGCGGCGCTGGCCTACTGGTTCGCCCCCGAAAAGGAGACCTTCGTGGCCGAGGTCGACGGGGTCGTCCTCGGCACCGCCTACATCCGCCCGAACCAGGCCGGCGGCGGGCGGCACGTCTGCAATTTCGGCTTCGTGACGGGCGCGTCGGCGACAGGCCGCGGCGTGGCGCGGCGGATGTGCGAGCACGCGCTGGAGCTCGCCCGCTCGCGCGGCTACCGCGCGGTGCAGTTCAACTTCGTGGTGAGCACGAACGTGCGGGCGGTGCGCCTCTGGCAATCGCTCGGTTTCGACATCGTCGGCCGCCTGCCCAAGGCCTTCGCACATCCGAGCCAGGGCGACGTGGACGCCCTGGTGATGTACCGGACGCTCTGACACGTCCCGGATCCCAAAGGTCGAGACCTTTGGCGGGTCC
>NZ_LSIX01000270.1:0-7066 GCF_001556475.1 Methylobacterium sp. CCH5-D2
CCCCCGAACCCACCCGATCCGCCGCCGTCGCCCCAGGTGCCCCCGCTCCAGCCGCCGCCCACGGGGCCGGGCAGCACCACGATGCCGCCGCGCCGGCCGCCCCGGTTCGTGCGCCAGACCACCCACAGGACGACGAGGAACAGCGCGATGAAGAGCGCCACCTGAGTCGGATCGACCTGATCCTCGCGCACCTGCGGTTTGCGCTGCCACTCGTCCGCATCCTTGGAGAGGATCGACAGGATCCCGTCGATTCCGGCCGCGATGCCGCCCGCGTAATCGCCCTGCTTGAAGCGCGGCGTGATCGCGCTCGCGATGATCACCCGGGAGAGCGCGTCGGTGAGCGACCCTTCGAGCCCGTAGCCGACCTCGATGCGCACCTTGCGCTCGCTCGGCGCGACGAGGAGCAGCACGCCGTTGTCGGTCTTCGCCTGCCCGAGCTTCCAGTGCCGGAACAGGCGGTTGGCGAAATCCTCGACCGTGGTGCCCTGCAGGCTCGGCACGGTCGCCACCACGACCTGATCGGAGGTCTTCTCCTCGTAGGCCTTCAAGCGCGCTTCCAGCGCGGCGCGGCTCTCGTCCGGGATGACGCGCGCGGCATCGACCACGCGGCCGCCGAGTTCGGGAAAGGTCAGTTCGGCCGCCCCGACGGGCAGGGCGGCGAGGACGAGGGCGGCGAGCGCGAGGGCGACCGCCCCGAGCAGGGCCGCGAGCCGACGGCTGGGACTGCATGAGGCGTACGGCACGCCGGTCGCGGGCCTAGAACTTCACGTTCGGCGGCCGCTCGGCGTTCGGCGTCGCCGTGAAGGTCTCCATCGGCTTGGCCTCGGGGTAGAAGACGCTCGCGATCCAGCGGCCGGGAATCGTGCGGATCTCGGTGTTGTAGGCCTGGACCGCCCCGTTGTAGTCGCGGCGCGCCACCGCGATGCGGTTCTCGGTGCCCTCGAGCTGGGATTGGAGCGCCAGGAAGTTCTGGTTCGACTTCAGGTCCGGGTAGCGCTCGACGGTGACGAGCAGGCGACCGAGCGCGCCGGAGAGCTGGTTCTGCGCGTCCTGGAATTCCTTCAGCTTCTGTGGGTCGCTCACCGTCGAGGCATCGACCTTGACGCTGGAGGCCTTGGCGCGCGCCTCGGTGACGCCCGTCAGCACGTCCTTCTCCTGTTGGGCGTAGCCCTTCACCGTCTCGACGAGGTTCGGGATCAGATCGGCACGGCGCTGGTACTGGTTCTGCACCTCGCTCCAGGACGCCTTGGCCTGCTCCTCCAGGGTCGGCACGCGGTTGATGGCCCCGCAGCCGGAGAGGCAGACCGCCAGCACGAGCATCGCGAGCGCGCTCGCGAGCCGCGCCGCCACGGAGGTCGGCCCGACGGTACCCTGGATCGACGGCATTCCACGCTTCCTCGACACCGCGGCAGCCACTTTGCCGCACCCTCTAGATAGGCGCGGCCGCCGCGGATCCAGGGCCGCGGGCCGGCCTTCGGGGCTCAGAGCAGGTCCTCGCAGCGGATCGGGAGGCGGCGCAGGCGACGGCCGGTGGCGTGGTGGAGGGCGTTGGCGATCGCCGCGTTGACGCCGATGATGCCGAGCTCGCCCAGGCCCTTCACGCCGAGCGCGTTCACGCCCGCGTCGTCGTCGCGCACGAGGATCGCCTCGACCAGCGGCGGCACGTCCGCCGCCGTGGCGACGAGATACTCGGCGAGATCGGCGTTCGGATAGGTGCCGCGGTCCACCAGCGTCTCCTCGAGCAGCGCCGAGCCCAGGCCCCAGATCATGCCGCCGGTGAGCTGGCTCCGCGCGGTGAGCGGGTTGAGCACCCGGCCCGCCGCAAAGGCTCCCGTGAGCCGGGCGACGCGAATCTCGCCCGTCTCCTCGTGCACCCGCACCTCCGCGAACTGCGCGCCGAAGGCCCAGGACAGGGCGGCGCCGCCCGCGCTCAGCGCGATGTGGCCGGCCCGCACGGCCGCGAGGTCGTCCGGCCCGCCACCCTCCGGCACGAACTCCGCGACGGTCTCGATCCCGGCGGGGTCGAGGCCGGCGACCGCCCGGCCGAGCGCCACCGCGCGGCCGTCCGGCGTGGAGAGGGCGCCGCCCGCGAGCCGGACCGCGGCCGGATCGCAACCCGCGAGCGCCCCGCCCTCCGCCGCCACGCCGGCCGCGAGCCGCCCGCGCAGCGCGCGGCAGGCCTGATCGAGCGCGCTCATCAGGCTCGTGGTGGTGGAGGAGCCACCCGAGAGGCCGGCCGGCGGCAGGTCCGTGTCGCCGAGACGGACCGTCACGGACGCCGCCGGCACGCCGAGCCAGTCGGCCGCGCCCATGGCGAGCAGCGTGGTGATGCCGTTTCCGATCTCGTGGTGGGCGCTCTCGACCGTGACCGTGCCGTCCGGCGCGATCGCCACCCGCATGACAGCGGGCGCGATCTTGACCGGGCGCACCGCCGCCGCGCAGCCCA
This sequence comes from Methylobacterium sp. CCH5-D2, assembly GCF_001556475.1. Lineage (NCBI taxonomy): Bacteria > Pseudomonadati > Pseudomonadota > Alphaproteobacteria > Hyphomicrobiales > Methylobacteriaceae > Methylobacterium > Methylobacterium sp. CCH5-D2. The sequence continues at coordinate 2,447 of NZ_LSIX01000270.1, forward strand.
GGCCGATCCGCCACGGCCCGTCCCGCGCGGGCCCCTGGCGGCGCCGGCCCCAGTCGAAGGCCTCGGCGCCGGCCTCGAAGCAGCGGATGAGCGGGCGCGTCGTGAAGGGCTTGCCCGAGACCGGATCGGTCGCGGTGTCGTTGCGCCGCCGCAGCTCGATCGGGTCGAGCCCGAGAAGGCCGGCCATCTCATCGACCGCGCTCTCCAGCGCGAACAGGTAGGGCACCTCCGGCGGCGCCCGCATCGGCCCCGGCGTGTTGCGGTCGAGGCGCACCGCGCGCTCCTCCGTGCGGATCGCCGGGCAGGCGTAGAGGCTCGCGGTGACGTCCGTGCCCTCCATGGCGAAGGGATCGAAGCGCGAGGCGCCCATCTCGGCCTCGTGCACGAGCGCGGTGAAGCGGCCGGCCCGGTCCGCCCCCAGATGGATCTCGTGGCGCGTCTCGGGGCGGTGGTTGGCGATGGTGAAGCATTGCCGCCGCGTCGGCACCAGCGAGACCGGTCGCCCGAGCCGGCGGGCGGCGAGCGCGACCAGCGCCGTGTGCTGCGACAGCGCCAGCTTCGAGCCGAAATGCCCGCCGATCGGCCCCGACACCACCCGCACGTTGCCCGGGTCGAGCCCGAGCTGCTCGGCGAGCCCGTGCCGCAGGGCGCCGACGTAGCGGGTCGGCTCGTGGACGACGAGGCGCTCGCCCTCCCAGATGCAGGTGGTGGTGAACAGCTCCATCGGGTTGTGGTGCTGCACGGGGGTCCGGTAGAGCGCCGTGACACGGTGGGCGGCCGCGAAGAGCGCCGCGTCGGCATCGCCCCGGCGCGGGTCGGTGTGCTTGGCCTTGAGGTCGGCGAGCCGAACGGTCTCGGCGCCGGGCGCGTCGAGGCTCGCCGCGTAGGCCTCCGGCTCGCAGGTCACCGCGACCAGGGAAGCGGCCGCCCGCGCCGCCTCGACCGTCTCGGCCACGACGAGGGCCACGATCTGGCCCGCATAGGCGATCCGGTCGGAGCCCAGCGGCAGGTGCGAGCTGTTGGCGTAGCCGCCGGCCATCAGGTGCTTCACCGGCCGGACTGCGCCGGCGAAATCCCGGTGCGTGAAGATGCCGAGCACGCCGGGACGCGCGGCCGCGACGGCGCTGTCGATCCCGGAGATGCGCCCCCGCGCGATCGCGCTGGTCACCAGGGCGGCGTGCGCGCGGTTCGGGAAGCGGCGGTCCGAGGCGTAGAGCGCGGCGCCCGTGACCTTCTCGGCGCCGTCGAGGCGGACATGGGCGCGTCCGAGCAGCGCGGGGTCGGCCGAGGGGGCGGAGCGGTCCTGTTCTGCCATGGCGGGTCTCCTCGTCGGAGACCGGGAGGTGTGGCCGGTCGGCGCCCAGACAATCCCCGCGACAAGGCGCCCCGATCGGCGGACGCGTCGCCGACGGGCCGGATCAGAACCGCGGAGGATGGGCCGTTTCGCCGGCCGTCGAGCGGTCCCGGCCCGGGCGTGGCGGGGCCGGCGCGGGGCCGGGGAGAGCCGCGCGCGATCCCGGGCCGCCCCGCCTCAGCGAAAGCCCGCGACCCGGCGCTCGCGCTTGCGCTCGGCGGCGGGCTGGTAGGCGATCTCGGCGTGGTGCGTGCAGTAGGGCAGGCCGGTGATCGAGCGCGCGCCGCAGAAGCGGAAATCGGGCGTGGTCGGATCGCCGAGCGGCCAGCGGCACATCGAGTCCCGCAGGTCCATGATCGTGACGCGCTGCGAGACGGCGAGCGCCACAGGGGCCGCGGCGGGTGTGGGCAGGGGCAGCGGGAAGTCCGGCGCGGGGCGATGCGACACGATGGCGACGGGCTCGGGCGCCTCGGCCTCCACCACGGCGATCGCGGTCTCGATCTCGGCGACGGGCGGGCGCGCCGCGCGGGCGGCGCTCTGCGCCTCCTCGCCGGGCTTGGCCCGTCCGGCGAGGCCGAGCCGGTGCACCTTGCCGATCACGGCGTTGCGGGTGACGCCGCCGAGCTGGGCCGCGATCTTGCTCGCGCTCTGTCCGTCCTCCCAGAGGCGGCGAAGCAGCGCCACGCGCTCATCGGTCCAGCTCAGGCCCGCTTCCATCGTCCCCCTCCCAGCCCTGCGCGCATGCGTGCCGCCCGTAGGGACGGTCGGCATGGGTGAGCGCGCGAAGGGCCGCGTCTTCCGGCCCGCACGCCCCGAGCGGGCCCGCGGAACCGGTGCGGAAAACCTCTACGCACGCCGGTGGTCATGGTCGGCGAAGGCGGCTCGCCTGCGCCGACCACCGAACCCTACAAGAGGGCTCGCGGCGGAGGCAAGGGTTGCGAAACGGGGCCCGCGGCCGGTTCCGGAGGCTGTCCACCGGCAATGGCCGGGCCGCGGCCGGAGGACGGGCCGGAGCCCTAGAAGCGGCCGCCGACGCCGACGCCGCCGCCCGGCGTCAGGGCGGGACCGACCGAGCCGGAGCCGGATCCGCCCGCGGCGTTGCCGCCCTCGATGTCCTCGCGGCGGATGCGCCGCTCCGCCTGCGCGGAGGCGCGCGCCTCGCCGCGCGCGTTCTTGGGCAGGTCGAGGGAGCGGGTCGGCGCGGTCTGGAGCGGACGGCCATCCTCGTCGATGTTGGCGCTGCGCACCGGCCGGTTCGGCAGGCTGCTGCGGAGCGAGGGCGGCGGGCCGACATCGCCGGCCGGCATCACGCCGCCGCTGCCGCTGAGCGCCTGGCAGCCCCCGAGCGCGGCGAGGCAGGCCGCCAGCAGCGCGGCGCGCGTCGGCGTGAGACGGGACGGCTGCGCCTGGGAAACGGGCGACGGTGACATGGCAGATCCTCGGGATCACGGCCGCACCGAGGTCGTCGCGGCCGCATCGTTGCTTCGGCCTGTCTATGACCGAGATTGCGCGAAAACCAAGACATCCTGGGACATCTGTCGCCATCGTCCTGCGCATTTTGATGCCCGGCGTTGCGGCCGGGCCCGGATCCTGCGTCCGGACCGCGCCGGGACCGCGTCCTCCCCGCGCCGGGCGGCCGATCCATAACTTCGCCTTGGTCGGCGTGCAGAGCGAGACCGCCGGCGGACCGGAACCCGCCGGAACGGCCGCGGTTGTGCCGGCAACCCGAACGACCCCGAGACTCCGAGGCCTCCGCGTGTTCAGACTCGACCGGATGATCGCGACCGCCACGATCACCCTCTGGGCGGCCGTCGCCGCGGCGCAGACGCCCCCCGGCGGCGAGGGACCGGCCACGCAGGCGCCCGGCTCACAGGCGCCCGGGGCACAGGCGCCCGCCACCCCGCCGCCGGCAGCGCCGATGGCGCCCGCGGCGCAGAACCCGCCGGCCGTGCCGGCTCCGACCGGCCCCCAGCCCCAGGCCCAGCAGCAGGGCACCCCCGCCACCGTGCTCGACACGCAGGACTACGAGAGCCTGCTCGGCAAGGGCGTGCGCGGCGCCAACGGCGACGAGTTCGGCCGGATCATCGACGTCGTCATCGACAAGGACGGCCGGCCCCGCGCCGCGATCATCGATTTCGGCGGCTTCCTCGGCGTCGGCTCGCGCAAGATCGCCGTCGACTGGCGGGCGCTGCGCTTCAACACCGACGGCAAGCCGGGCCGCATCTCGCTCCAGCTGAGCCGCAACCAGGTCCGCGTCTCGCCCGAGTACAAGGCCGGCGAGCCGATCGTGGTGCTCGGCCCCGCCAGTCCCGCCACCGCCGAGGGCGAGCCGGCAGCCCAACCGCAGCCGCAATCGCAAACCCAGCCCTCCGCCGCGGCGCAGCCCGCGCCGGCGCCCGCCGTCCAGACGCCGCCCTCAGCGCCCGAGAAGGCGCCCGATAAGTGACGGCGGTCCGGACGAAGAACCGACGGGTGATCCCCCACCGCGAGCGCGAGGCGCCGCGCCACGAGGTCCGTGCGCGAGCCGTCCGCCTCAAGGACGCCGCGGCCGAGCCGGCGCCGTCCGCGATGCCGGAGCCCGCCCCCGCACCCGGCGCGGTCTCCCGCGGAAGCCGGCGCGGACTCGATGCCTTCGCGTTCTTCGTCGCGAACCTCCAGACGGGCTTCGGCCCCTTCCTCGCCGTCTACTTCTCGCAGGCGCAGTGGACGCAGTCCGACATCGGCTTCGCCCTCACGGTCGGCAGCCTCGTCAGCCTGTTGGGGCAGGTGCCCGGCGGCGCCTTCGTGGACGCGGTGCGCTCCAAGCGCTTCGCGGCCGGCGTCTCGGTGGTGGCGATCTCGGCGAGCGCGCTCGCCCTCGTGGTCTGGCCGAGCTTCCTCATCGTGCTGCTGGCCATGGCGGCGCACTCGGCGGCGAGCTGCATCCTCACCCCCGCCATCGCGGCGATCAGCATCGGCCTCGTCGGCCATGCCCGCGCGGGCGAGCGCCTCGGCCGCAACGCCAGCTTCCAGGCGATGGGCAACGCCTGCGCGGCCGCCGTGATGGGCGCCTGCGGCTACTACCTGTCGAACGGCGCCGTCTTCTACCTCACCGCCGCGCTGGTCCTGCCGACGATCATCGCGCTCTCCTTCATCCGCGCCGACGAGATCGACGCGAACGTGCGCACGCAAGGTGCCGCGGCGCCCGCCGAGAGCGGCGGCCTGCGCGCGCTGCTCACCAACCGCGGGCTCCTCGCCTTCGCGGCCTGCATGACGCTGTTCTTCCT
>NZ_LSIX01000271.1:0-15930 GCF_001556475.1 Methylobacterium sp. CCH5-D2
CGGCGGACACGCAGGACACGGACGACGCGGCGCCGATGGCCCCCGCGGCCGTGCCGGCGAGGAAGCGTCGTCGATGCAGGCTTCTCGACTCGAACACGCGAAATATCCTCCCGAACCGTTTTTATGGAGAAGATATTTACTGCGTCGCCGACAATCTGCCGTCAAGCGTTCTACGCGGGGCGGCGCTCGTCCGACGTGGGCCCCGGAACACGCCCCGGATCCGATCAGGCCGCGCCGTATCCTGCGGCCGCGATGGCCCCCTCGGCGTAGACATGCAACGCGCGGACCTTCAGGCCGCTCGATGTCCACGGACGCGAAGCCCCGGCTGTCGCATCCCCTCGTATCCGGCAGGACGCGATACGGGGGCGGCCGGGCGGACGGGGAGCCGCCCCACGGCTGCGTCGTGCATCTTGGAAAGCTTCCGTTAGGCAGTATCCGGATCGAATTTTTCCCACGGCAATCCGTGTTCGAGAGCGCATCGAACCGGATCGCCCAGAAATGGAAAGGTGCTTTCCCGAAATCCATCTCCACCCCCGCCAGGATCCCGACCTACCTAGTCACTGTACAGGCTCAAGGAGGAGACAGCAGTGGCACTCATCAATCTTGGCCTGCCGGGAAATCTTCTCGGCGGCACGAAAATCCTGGATCTCGTCAGCGTCGGGACCAACAGCAACACGAGCAACACCGTCCTGGACGTCGGCGTCCTGGAGAACCTGCCGGTCGCCGATACGGTCAACGGGCTCACCAGCCTGCTCACCCCGGAGGGCAACACGCTCACCGTCGATGCCGGCGTCAACCTGCAGCTCGGGTCGGCCGTCGGCGACCTGATCAACGGCCTGGTTGGGAACGACCTGCTCGTCGGCGGCGGCGGCGACGACCGGATCAACGGCGGCGACGGCAACGACGTGCTCGACGGCGGCGACGGCAACGACGTGCTCGACGGCGGCGACGGCAGCGACATGATCTACGGCAACCGGGGCAACGACACGCTGTTCGGCCGCTTCGGCAACGATTACCTCAACGGCGGCCAGGGCGACGACCTGATCTACGGCAACCAGGGCAACGACACGGTCGCGGGTTCCCTGGGGCGCGACACGGTGTACGCCGGCCAGGGCAACGATCTGGTCGATTACTCCGCCTTCAGCGACGCGCAGATCATCTACGGGAACATGCAGGACGACATCCTGCGCGGCGGCGCCGGGGACGACCGGATCTTCGGCGGCCAGGGCAACGACGTGCTGAACGGCGGGGCAGGCGCCGACACGCTCTTCGGCAACCTCGGTGACGACATCCTCACGGGCGGCGCCGGCGCGGACCGGTTCGTGTTCGCCGGCGCGACCTTCGGCCAGAACAGCGGCGCCGACCGGATCACCGACTTCAACGCGGGCGAGGGCGACCGCATCGCCCTGAACGGCCAGACGGCCACCGCCTTCGACAGCAACGGCAGCACGATCCTGCTCCTGTCCGGCGGCGGGACCGTGCAACTCGACGGCGTCGCGGCAAGCTCCGTCCAGAGCGGCTGGTTCGCCTGAGAACGGGACGACCGGGGCGGAGGCGGGGGCTCCTCGCGTCCGCCGCCTGGAGCGCTCTTGCGCCGAAGCGGACGCCGGTTCGGCGCAAGGGAGCGCGTTCATACAAGAGGTTGGAGCCGTTCCCGATGGCAACCCGATCGGGCCCGATGGCAACCCGATCGGCCCGATGGCAACCCGATCGGGAACGGCGCTAGTCCTGGCGCACGAGCCCCGCGGCGAAGCGGCGGGCGTTGGCGACGTAGTGCTCGGCCAGCCGGCGCAGATCCGCGGCGCCCGCCTCGCCGAGGCTGCGCACGGCCCTCGCCGGCATGCCGACGATCAGGCTGCCGTCGGGAAACTCCGCCCCCTCCTTCACCAGGGCGTTGGCGCCGACGATGCAGCCGCGGCCGATCCGCGCCCCGTTGAGGATCGTGGCGCCCATGCCGATCAGGGTGCCGTCGCCGACGGTGCAGCCGTGCACGATCGCCCGGTGCCCGACGGTGACGCCCTCGCCGATCGTGAGGGGGAAGCCGGGATCGGAGTGCAGCACCGCCCCGTCCTGGATGTTGCTGCCCGCACCCACCCGCATCGGCTCGTTGTCGCCGCGCAGCACCGCGCCGAACCAGACGCTCGCCCCCGCTCCGAGATGCACCTGCCCGATGACGTGCGCGCCCGGCGCGACCCAGACGCTGGCATCGGCGAGGATCGGGGCGTGGCCGTCGAGCGCGTAGAGGGACATCGGGACTTCTCGGGACGGGGATCGGGGGAGCGGGCCGTCAGCATCTCACGGGCCGGGCGTCCCGTCACGGGTCGCGCGGGCCTCGCGGCCCCCTCACAGCCCCGGCCCCTTCGCGGCGCCCCAGATCCGGCCCGGCTTGCCGTTGCTCGCCCCCTGCAGCACGACGACCCAGGCATCGGCGTCGGCCGCGCGGGCGCTCGGCAGCGGCACCTCGTAATGGACCGGCTGACCGCTCCACGGCCCGACCCGCTGTATGCCGCGCACCACGTTGAGGTAGGTCGCCGTGCGGCCCCGATTCTCCCCGCGCTCGATCGCGACCGGGCGGCGGCGCAGCACGGAGAGGAGCCAGACCTCGCCCCGCTGGCCGCCCGCCCCGACATCGATCACGATGCGGTCGCCGCGCTCCTCGCCGCGGACCGGCACCGACAGGCCGCCGGGCTGGACCGCCTCGCGCGCCAGGGCGCGCTCCAGCCCGGCCCGGTCGGAGGCCACCACGGAGGCGGCACCGTTGACGATGGCCTGCGGCGTGAAGACCTGCCGGATGCCGTGCGGGCCCGCATAGGCGTGCTGGCGCTCGGTGAAGGGCTTCTGGGCCAGCGTGTCCTTCCAGCCGAGATAGTCCCAGTAGGTCACCGGCAGGGTGAGCGCCACGATGCCGGGCCGGCCCGCGAGGTCCCGGAACACCGGGTCGGCCCCGCGGCAGGCGGCGCAGCCCTGGCTGGTGAACAGCTCGACCACCGCCCGCAGAGGCTCCGCACGGACAGGCTCCGCACGGACCGCCTCCGCATGAACCGGCTCGGCGCGGACGGGCGCGGCGCAAGGCCCCGCCAGGGCGAGGAGCGCGGCGCCGAGCCGGGCGGCAGGTCGGGTGACGGGTCGGGGAACCGGAACCATCATCGCATCACAGCGCCGGCGGACGTGCCGAGGGAAATCACGTTGGCTTGAGAGCGTCGGCGCGGGCCGGCGCGCGACCGGCCGGCAGCATCGCGGGGCGCCAGCGCCGGTGCATCCAGAGCCACTGGCCGGGATTCTCGCGCACCCAGCCCTCCACCACCGCCGTCATCGCCTGCATGGCGCCCGGCACGTCGACGGTGCCGTCCGCGGCCCGGGGCAGGTCGAGGGGCGGGGTCAGTTCGAGGCGGTAGCGGCCGCCGGGCAGCCGCACCACCCGGGCGCCGTGGACCGGGCACTCGGTGTTCCGGGCGAGCTTGGCGAGCAGCGGGTTGGCGAGGCAGGGTTGCCCGAAGAACGTCACCACCACGCCGCGGGTGAAGTGCTGGTCGATGAGCTGGCCGAGATGGCCGCCGCGCTCCACCACGCCCTGCATCGCGAAGGCGGCGCCGGGGCCGGAGGCGGCCAGCCCCCCCATGGTCTTCTGCCGCACCGCCTGGACGAGCCGGGCCGCCGCCGGGTTGTTCGGCGCCCGGAACACCGCGGTCGCCTCCAGGTCGAACTTCGCCGCCGCGATCGCGGGCAGCTCCCAGTTGCCGAGATGGGCCGAGAAGATCAGGCCGGGCTTTCCGTCGTCCCGCAGGGCGTAGAAGTGCTCCAGCCCCACCACCTCCATGCGCTGGGTGGCGGGATCGTCCGGATCGAAGCTGAACAGCGTGTCGAGATGGGCGTACTCGGCCCCCGTGCGGCCGAGATTGTCCCAGGCCTGGGCCGCGATCGCCCGGCGCTCGGCCTCCGGGAGGTCCGGATAGGCCGCGCGCAGGTTCGCCAGCATGGTCCGGTGCGCGGGCAGCCACGGGCCGATCCCGCGCAGGAGCGCCGCCCCCCAGGCGCCGGCCCGCTCGGGGCCGAGCCCGCGGGCGAGGCGGAACACGGCCGCGATCAGGGGCAGCATCGCGTAGCCCGCGAGCCGCGGGAACGAGCGCTTCAGGACGAGGGCGAGACGCAGCAAGCGGTTCGGGCTCCGGCGGCGGGCAGGGCCGGAGCCGGGATGCCGCGATTCAAGCGCCTTAGATCATTTCCGCGTGAGCAGGGGAAGCATTCAGAGGCTCACCAGGATCTTGCCGAAGACCTGACGTGACTCGAGCCGCTCCAACCCCGCCGCGAAGTCGCCGAGCGGATAGACCGTGTCGATCACCGGCGTGATGCCGGTCGCCATCTTGTCCAGCGATTGCCGGATGTTCTCGATGCGGCAGCCGAACGAGCCGGTGATGCGGTACTGCTGCTGGAACAGCTGCATCAGGTTCATGGTGGTGGAGACGCCCGAGGTCGAGCCGCAGGTGACGAGCCGACCGCCGCGCTTCAGGCAGAGCAGCGAGCCGTTCCAGGTGTCGGGCCCAACATGCTCGAAGACCACATCGACGCCTTTCCGCTTCGTCAGCCGCCGCACCTCGCCCTCGAAGCGCTCCTCGCGGTAGTTGATGACGTGGTCGGCGCCGAGCTCGCCCGCCATCGCGCCCTTGCGGTCGTCGCCGACCGTGGTGAACACCGTGCACTGAAGCGCTTTGGCCATCTTGATCGCGCTGGTGCCGATGCCCGAGCCGCCGGCATGCACGAGGATGCTCTCGCCGGGCTCGAGCCGCGCGTTGTCGAACAGCATGTGCTGCACGGTGCCGAAGGCGATCCCTGCGCAGGCCGCGTCGGTGAAGCTCACGCCCGCGGGCGCCTTCACCACGAGCCGGGCCGGCACGGTGACGAACTCGCTCGCGAAGCCGTCGATATGGAAGCCGTAGACGCCGCCCACATCCTCGCAGAGGTTGTCGCGGCCCTCCCGGCAAGCCCGGCAATGCCCGCAGGTCTTCGCCCCGTAGAGGGCCACGGGATCGCCCTCTCGCAGGCCGGTGACGCCTTCGCCGAGCGCGGCGATCTCGCCGGCCGCCTCGGCGCCCACCGTCAGCGGGAGCCGGCGCTTGGCGAAGGCCATCCCGCGAAAACCCCAGACGTCGATGAAGTTGAGGCCGACCGCGCGCACCCGCACCCGCACCTCGCCGGGCCCGGGGGCGGGGGCGTCCGCCACGTCGGTCAGGCGCAGGTCGCGGTCGCCGAAGAGTTGCAGGGCTCGCATCGATCGTTCCCGGGGCTCCGACGGCCCGATAGGGTGGCACGGCCCTCTCCGATGAGGGGCACGTCGGCGCCTTAGGGACAGCCTATGTCCCGATCAAGGCGCGGTTATTCGGGCGCGAGGTAGCGCCGCCTCGCCCAGCCGAGCGTGCGGCCGTCCTTGACGCGGCACCACGTGGTGCGGCTCGGCGTCTCGTTGGTGCAGCCGAAGACCAGCACCCGGCCGCGGACCTCGCCGACGCGCTCGGCGGCGGGATCGGGCTCGGCCCGGACGCTCAGGGCCTCGCCGCGGGGCAGTCCCTCGACCCGGTAGGCCTGAGGGTCGGCCGCGGCAGGGGCGGCGAGGGAGCCGGCGAGGACGGCGAGGAGGAGGGGGCGCATCGGCGGCGTCTCAGGCGCGGTGCACGCCCATCATGGCGGTGAGGCCGCCATCGACCGGCAGGACGGCGCCCGTGATGTAGCCGGCCGCGTCCTCCATCAGGAAGCGGACGAGCGCGGCGACCTCCGCCGGGTCGGCGAAGCGGCCGGCCGGGATCTGGCGCTCCATGCCCGCGCGATGCGCCGCGTAGGGCGCCATCATCCGCGTATCCACGAAGCCCGGCGCGATCACGTTGACGGTGACGCCGCGCTTCGCCGACTCGATCGCCAGCGTGCGGCAATAGGCGATCAGCGCGCCCTTGGTGGCGGCGTAGGCCGCGTTGCCGGCATTCGCCCTGAGCGCCGCGACCGAGCCGATCGCCACGACGCGGCCCGTCCGCGCCCGGATCATGCCGCGCGTCAGCGCCTTGGCGAGCCGGGTCAGCGAGGTGAAGTTCACCTGCATGGCGGCCTCCAGCCGGTCCTGGTCGAGCATCAGCGCGAGCGCGTCCGCCGACTGGCCCGCATTGTGGACGAGGCCGTAATAGCCCCGCTCCTCCGCCGCCGCGCAGAAGGCGTCGAGCGCCGCCCGGTCGCCGAGATCGAGGGCGTGCGCCTCGAAGGCCGCGCCCGGATGCGCCCCCCGCAGCTCCGCCAGCAGCGCCTCGGCCTCGGAGCCGGAGGCGCGGTAGGTGAAGTCGACCCCGTGGCCGGCCTGCGCCAGCGCCCGCACGATCGCGGCGCCGAGGCCGGCCGCGCCCCCCGTGACGAGGACGCGTCTCATCCCGGCGCTCATGCGGGCTCGGCCCCGAGGATCAGGCAGGTGTTCTGCCCGCCGAAGCCGAAGGAGTTCGACAGGACGCGCGAGACGGGCACGTCCCGGGCCTGCCCCACGATGTCGAGCGGGATCGCGGGGTCGGGCACCGCGTGGTTGATGGTGGGCGGGATGCGCCCGTGCCGGATGGTCAGGAGCGAGAACGCCGCCTCGATCGCCCCGGCCGCGGTCAGGGTGTGGCCGATCATCGACTTGTTCGAGGTGACGGGTACCTGGCCCGCGCGCTCGCCGAGCACCGCGACGAGGCCGAGCGCCTCCATCTTGTCGTTCTCCGGCGTCGAGGTGCCGTGGGCGTTGACCGTGTCGATGTCCTCCGGGGACAGGCCGGCATCCTCCAGGCTCGCCCGGATCGCCGCGACGACCGGCGCCCCGTCGGGGCTCGAGCGGGTACGGTGGAAGCCGTCGCCCTTCTCGCCGCAGCCCAGCACGTAGCCGAGGATGGTCGCGCCGCGGGCGAGGGCCGCGTCCGCGTCCTCCAGCACCAGGGCGGCGGCGCCCTCGCCCATGACGAAGCCGTCGCGGTTCTTCGAGAAGGGCTTGGAGGCGGCCGAAGGCGGGTCGTTCTGGGTCGAGAGGGCCGAGAGCAGCGAGAAGCGGATCAGCGATTCCGGGTTCACCGAGCCGTCCGTGCCGATGCAGAGCGCGGCCCGCGTCTCGCCCCGCCGGATCGCCTCGACGCCGAGCTGGATCGCGGTGGCGCCCGACGAGCAGGCGGTCGAGAGCGAGATCGGCGAGCCCTTGGTGCCGAAGCGCTCGGCGATGCGCTCGGCCACGGTGCCGAAGATGAAGAGGTCGTGCCAGGGGTCGAAGCGGCGCGTGGCGGCGGCCGCCTGGAGACCCGCGTAGCTGACCTCGCCGTTCTGGCCCGACGCCTCGGCCAGTGCCTGCCGCTGTGGCCACTCCATCTCGACCGGCGGCACGGCAATGAACAGGGCACCGGGGAAGTCGCCCCGCCGGCCGATGCCGGCCTGCGCCACCGCCTCCTCGGCGGCCTCCGCGGCGAAGCGCTCGGAGAGGAGGGGGGCGACCAGCGGCTCGGTGTCGAGGAAGTCGACGGTGCCGGCGATGCGGGTGCGCAAGGTATCGGTGGGGAAGCGCCGGATCGCGTGGATCCCCGAGCGCCCGGCGGTCAGCGCCGCCCAGTTGTCGGCCTGGCCCTGGCCGAGCGAGGTGACGAGCCCGATGCCGGTGACGGCGACGCGGGGCCGTTCCTTCGCGTCGCGGTTCGAATGCGCAGTCATGGCGGCCGTCTTACACGATCGCGCCGGGGAGGGGAGGGATTTTGGTGAGCGCGCGGCCCTCCCTCGCCCCTCTGCGGGAGAGGGGGAATGCGGCGATCACCGCCCGGTCCGCACCCGCGTCCAGAGCCGGGTGATGAAGCGCTGCGTCCGGTCGTCCCAGGCGGTGTTCACCGAGAGCCGCTGCATCGTCGCCTCGTCCGGGTAGATGCCCGGGTTGTTCAGGATCTCGGGCTTCACGAGCGCCTTCGCGGGCAGCACGCCGCTCGCGTAGGAGACGAAGTTGCTGTTGGCCGCCGCCACGTCGGCGCGCAGCATGTAGTCGATGAAGGCGTGGGCCTCGGCCGCGTGCGGCGCGTCCTTCGGGATCGCGAAGGCGTCGAACCACATGATCGAGCCTTCCTTCGGCACGACGTAGCCGATCTCGACGCCGGTCTTGGCCTCGTCCGCCCGCTTCCTCGCCTGCATCACGTCGCCCGAGTAGCCGACCGCGACGCAGAGGTCGCCGTTGGCCAGCGCCTGGATGTACTCGGAGGAGTGGAACTTCCGCACCGCGCCGCGGACCTTGTAGAGCGCGTCCGTGACCTGGGTCATGTCGTCCCAGCGCCGGGTGTCGCTCTTCAGCCCGTAGAAGGGCAGCATCGCGGGGATCAGGTCCTCGGGGCTGTCGAGCATCATAATCCCGCACTCCTTCAGCTTGTTGGCCGAGGTCGGGTTGAGCACGACGCTCCACGAGTTGAGGGCGGCGTTCGCGCCGAGGCGCTCGCGCACCGCGCCCAGATTGTAGCCGATGCCGGTGGTGCCCCACATGTAATCGACGGCGTAGGCGTTGCCGGGGTCGTAGGCGGCGAGCCGCCCGGCGATCTCGGGCCAGACGTTGCCGAGATTGCGCAACTTCGTCTTGTCGAGGGGCCGGAAGGCGCCGGCCCGGATCAGCCGCTGCAGGAAGGGCCCGGAGGGCACCACCACGTCGTAGCCGGAGCGGCCGGCGAGCAGCTTCGTCTCCAGGATCTCGTTGTTGTCGTAGGTGTCGTAGACGACCTTGATCCCGGTCTCCCGGGTGAAGGCCTCCAGAACCTTCGGGTCGATGTAGTCCGACCAGTTGTAGATGTTGACGACGCGCTCCTCCGCCCGGGCGCCGCCCAGAAGGGCGAGCCCGCCGAGGGCCGCGCCCAGCAGGGCGCGGCGGAGGAGCCGGCCGCTCACCGGGTCCGCGCCGCGACGACGACGATCTCGACGAGATACTCGGGCCCGGCGAGCTTCGCCTCGACGGTGGCGCGGGCCGGCGGGTTCTCCGTGGAGACCCAGGCGTCCCAGGCGGCGTTCATCTCGGCGAAGGTCGCGATGTCGGCGAGGTAGACGGTGGCCGAGAGGATGCGCTCCTTGTCGCTGCCGGTCGCGTTGAGCAGACGGTCGATCTGCCCGAGGATCTGCTGGGTCTGCGCGGTGACGCCGGTGCCCACCGTGTCGGCCGCGACTTGGCCCGCGAGGTAGACCGTCTCCCCGTAGGCCACCGCCTGCGACATGCGCTTGCCCGGCTCGACCCGCTCGATCGTCATCACACCACTCCCCATTCCGTTGCGGCGGCCAGCACTATCGGCAGCGCCCAAGCCTGCCAATCCCTATCGGCGGCGGCGAGCGCGGGCAGCCCGGACCGGCCCCGGCGAAGCGCCGAAAGCTTCCGGTACGAAAAATCCGTCCGCCCAAGCTTTCCGCGGCAACCTGCCGCCCCGCTGATGCGTTCAGTGGACATTCGCACCTACGCGCAGGGGTTTGCCATGGAAATTCTCTGGACCATCATCATCGGCTTCCTGGCCGGCGTCATCGCCAAGTTCATCATGCCGGGCGACAAGGAGCCCGCGGGCTTCATCCTCACCACGATCCTGGGCATCGTCGGCGCCTTCGTGGCCACCTTCATCGGCCAGGCGGTGGGCTGGTACGGACCGAACCAGGGCGCGGGCTTCATCGGCGCCATCGTGGGCGCGGTGATCGTGCTGGCGATCTACGGCTTCATCGCCACCCGCAGCAGCCGCACCTCGACCTACTGATCAGCACAGCCGGGTCGGACGGAGGAGGGCGCCCGCGAGGGCGCCCTTTCTTGTTGGCGGCAAGCCTGTTTCGGCGCTGAGGCTCTTCAGAGGCACGGGCCTCGTTCTGCGCCCGGACCGTGACCAAAAACGAGGGCCCGCCGCGCTGATGCACGGCGGGCCCCGAAGGCTGGATCGAGGATCAGGCCTTACAGACGCTGCGAGGCCGCCTTCATCGCGCAGTGGCCGGTGGCGCCCCGCAGCGCGAGGCCGACGCCGACCACGAGCGCGGCGAGGCTGAGCAGCTTGTTCGGGCGCGGCTGCGCGGCGGCGGCCGCGATGCCGAGGCCGAGCGCCACCGAGACGGCCCGCTCCGTGGTGGTGAGGTTCGGCTCGCCGCTGAAGATATCGTGGGCGATCTCGTTGATCATCTGGGTCGCCATCGGGCTTCTTTCGTCTCCGTGAAGGGGTATCGCCGGGCGAACGCGGGGCGCGGGGCCGCGTTCCCGGCCACCGTGCCGCGCCGCACCACCGGCCTCAGCCGGAGGCCTGCTCCCGCTCGGCGAGCAGAGCGTCGTCGATCTCCCGCGCCCGCACGGCGGCGGGGCGCCCGGTGAGGCGGGCGGTGTAGGCCTCGAAGGCCGGCCGCCGCTCGATCGTGCCGAAGGCCATGCCCCAGGAGAGATGCGCGCCGACATAGAGGTCGGCCGCCGAGAATCTTTCGCCCGCGAGGTAGTCGGTGCCGGCGACGGCCTGTTCCAGCACGTCCAGCACCTCGGGCAGCGAGCCGTAGCCGACCATGCCGCGCATGCGCGGATCGTCCGGCACGGTGACGCCCAGGACCTTGTTGGTCACCGCCGCCTCGACGGGGCCCGCCGCGAAGAACAGCCAGCGATAATAGGCCGCGCGCTCACGGCTGCCCGGCGGCGGGGCGAGCCCGGCCTCGGGAAAGGCGTCGGCGAGGTAGGCGCAGATCGCTGCCGTCTCGGTCACGACCGCGGCACCGTGGCGGAGAGCCGGCACCTTGCCCATCGGGTTGATCGCCCGGAAGGCGGCGTCCTTCATGCCGGGTCCGAAGCTCACGATCTCGGCGCGGTAGGGCGCACCGACCTCCTCCAGCATCCAGCGGGCGATCCGCCCGCGCGACATGGGCGTGGTGTAGAGGACGAGGTCTTCGCTCATATCTGGCCTCCCTGCCGGCGATTCGTCCCCGGCGGGAGCGTTCAAGCAGATGCGGGGGCGCCCGGGAAGCGGCCCGTCACGCCCCCGCGGCGATCCCTCAGTTCGGCCGTTCCCAGACGAGAGTGACCACGCTCACCTTGCCGTCGCCGCTGAACGGCGCGGGGCGCGTCGTGTAGACCAGCTTGCCGTCCGCGTAGGCGACGTCGCGCACCTGGGACGTCCCCGTCCAGGCCTCGTTCCAAGACGTGTCGATGGCGTGGGTGATGCTCTTCCCGTCGAAGGTGTAGGTGCCCGCATAGGCGAAGAAGGAGCGGTGCAGCCGCGCGCGCTCGGCGTCGGTGGGCGCGGCGCCCGCCGGCTTCTCCCGCCCCTGGTAGGCCACCACGACCATGACGCGGCCGGACGCGTCGTAGTTGATCCAGCCGTTCGGCCGCGGGCCGCCGTAGGAATCCACGACCTCGCCCGTATCGACGATCGTCCGTTGCGCCGTCGCGAGACGCCACGTGCCGAGGATGTCCTTGGTGTCGAGGGCCTGCGCCGGCGAGACCAGTAGACAGCAACCGAAAATCCAGAACCCGACCCGCATGTCCACCTCCAGAACAATCGTCGCATAGACCAAGCTATGCAACTTCTGATTATGGAAGCGCGCGTGATTCGTCATCTCCCCAACCGCATCCGAGAGCGTGACGGGAGAACAGGAACCGCCAAATGAAAAACGCGACCCCGGAGGGCCGCGCTTCGCAATCATTCAGTTGTGAGGAGAGGCTTACTCGCCCGCGTCGCGGCGGCGCTCGCCCCGGTGGGAGCGGCCGCCCTCGCGGCTCTCGCGGGGCTCACGCGGCTCCTCGCCGCGCTCGGCCCGCTCGGCGTCGCGCTGGGCCTTGAGCTTCTCGGTGAGGTCCTCGCCGGTCTGCTGATCGACCACCTTCATCGAGAGGCGGATCTTGCCGCGGTCGTCCTGACCGAGGAACTTCACCTTCACCTTGTCGCCTTCCTTGACGACGTCCGTCACCTTGGCGACGCGCTGGGCGGCGAGTTCCGAGATGTGGACGAGGCCGTCCTTGGCGCCGAAGAAGTTCACGAAGGCGCCGAACTCCATCGTCTTCACGACGGTGCCGTCGTAGATCACCCCGACCTCGGCCTCGGCCACGATCGAGCGGATCCAGTTGTAGGCCGCCTTGATCGCCTTGCCGTCGGCGGAGGCGATCTTCACGATGCCGGTGTCCTCGATGTTGATCTTGGCGCCGGTCTTCTCGACGATCTCGCGGATCACCTTGCCGCCCGTGCCGATCACTTCGCGGATCTTGTCGGTCGGGATCTGCATCGTCTCGATGCGCGGCGCGTACTCGCCGAGCTCGGGGCGGGCGGCGGTCAGCGCGTTGGCCATCTCAGCCAGGATGTGGGCGCGGCCGTCCTTCGCCTGGGCGAGGGCGATCTTCATGATCTCCTCGGTGATGCCCGCGATCTTGATGTCCATCTGGAGCGAGGTGATGCCCTCGTCCGTGCCGGCCACCTTGAAGTCCATGTCGCCGAGATGGTCCTCGTCGCCGAGGATGTCGGAGAGCACCGCGAAGCGCTCACCCTCGAGGATCAGGCCCATGGCGATGCCGGCGACGGGCCGGCGCAGCGGAACGCCCGCATCCATCAGCGAGAGCGAGCCGCCGCAGACGGAGGCCATCGAGGACGAGCCGTTCGACTCGGTGATCTCGGACACGACGCGGATCGTGTACGGGAACTCGTGGGCGGGCGGCAGCACGGGCCGGATCGCGCGCCAGGCGAGCTTGCCGTGGCCGATCTCGCGGCGGCCGGGCGAGCCCATGCGGCCGGTCTCGCCGACCGAATAGGGAGGGAAGTTGTAGTGCAGCAGGAAGCGCTCCTTGTAGGTGCCTTCCAGCGCGTCGATGAACTGCTCGTCCTCGCCGGTGCCGAGCGTCGCCACGACCAGCGCCTGCGTCTCGCCGCGGGTGAAGATCGCCGAGCCGTGGGCGCGCGGCAGGACGCCGACCTCCGAGACGATCGAGCGGACCGTCTTCACGTCGCGGCCGTCGATGCGCGAGCCCGTATCGAGGACGTTCCAGCGAACGACCTTCGACTGGGCCTCCTTGAAGGCGGCCTTGACTTTCTCAGGGCTGAACTTCTGCTCGCCGTCCGCCGGGCAGAGGGCGGCCACCACCTTCGCCTTCACGGCGTCGACGGCCGCGTAGCGGTCCTGCTTGACGGTGATCTTGTAGGCGTCGCGCAGCTCCGCCTCGCAGATCTCCAGCACCGCCTTCTCGACCTCGGCGTTCTCCGGGGGCGAGAAGTTGCGCGGCTCCTTGGCGGCCTTCTCGGCCAGACGGATGATCGCCTCGATGACCGGCTGGAAGTGCTTGTGGCCGAACATCACGGCCCCGAGCATCACGTCCTCGGAGAGTTCCTTCGCCTCGGACTCGACCATCAGGACGGCGTCCTGGGTGCCGGCCACGACGAGGTCGAGGGTCGAATCGTCCTTGGTCTCGGTGACGAGCGGGTTCAGCTTGTAGCCGCCGTTGACGTAGCCGACGCGGGCCGCGCCGATCGGGCCCATGAAGGGCACGCCGGAGAGCGTGAGCGCGGCGGACGCCGCCACCATCGCGACGATGTCGGGATCGTTCTCGAGGTCGTGGGTCAGCACGGTGACGACGACCTGGGTGTCGTTGCGCCAGCCCTCGACGAAGAGCGGGCGGATCGGCCGGTCGATCAGGCGGGAGACCAGCGTCTCCTTCTCGGAGGGACGGCCCTCGCGCTTGAAGTAGCCGCCCGGGATGCGGCCGGCGGCGTAGGCGCGCTCCTGGTAGTTCACGGTGAGCGGCAGGAAGTCGATGCCGGCCTTCGGCTCCTTGGCCGAGACGACGGTGGCGAGCACCGAGGTCTCGCCGTAGGTGGCGATCACGGCGCCGTCCGCCTGGCGGGCGACCTTGCCGGTCTCCAGCACGAGCTTGCGGTCGCCCCAGATCAGCTCTTCGCGTTGAACGTCGAACATGCGTGTCTCTCTCATCCTTGGCATATCCCGCGGACGGGCCTTCCCGGCCGCGGGTGGGCGAACCCGGCGCCGCCAGGGGCAAGATTGCGCGTCCCTCCCGTCGGAGGGACGCGCGATCCTGTCCCCGGCACATGGCGCCTCGAAGTCGCCCCGGGTGTTCAGGAGGCCGGACCCATTCCGGCACCCCGAAGGTCTTCCTTGGTTACCTCCGATGCTGTCGCACCGGAGGCGGTCCGCCGTACGGGCGGCGGCGCGCGGTCGCGCTTGCGGCGGCCCTGAGGCCGCCGTGGCCGGGGCACCCTTCCGCTCGGGAAGGAGGCGCCCCGCACGGAGCCTTAGCGGCGGATGCCGAGGCGCTCGATCAGCGAGCGGTAGCGGGCCTCGTCCTTGCGCTTGACGTAGTCGAGCAGCGAGCGGCGCGAGGAGACCAGCTTCAGGAGGCCGCGGCGGGAATGGTTGTCCTTGCCGTGGGTCTTGAAGTGCTGGGTCAGGTTCGAGATCCGCTCGGTGAGGATCGCCACCTGGACCTCCGGCGAGCCGGTGTCCTTGGGATCGACGCGGTATTCCTTGATGAGCGCGGTCTTGCGCTCTGCCGTGATCGACATCGCGTGGCCTTTCTGGGATGTGCGGGAGGCGGCTGCCTTGACGCAGCGCGCCTGCATGAGCCTGGGCGGGGCCGGTGCCGGGATGTCGTCCAGCACGGTCGTTGAGCCCAAGCGGCTTCAGGCCCCGCCCGTCGCCGGGCTCGAGGCCGCGCGCACCATACACGAAAGCGCCTCCCGCGCCAGTCCCCGGCGCGGGCCGTGCCGTTGGGGCGCCGCCGGAGGGCGGAACCGCCCGCGCCGGATTGCCCAATCGGTGGTCGGGCGAGAGGCGAAATATCGCCTTGCCTTTGCTCTGCCGGCTAACCATAGCCGGAACCGCGTATGCGCGGCCCGGTTGGCCCTGCGCGACGGGCGCGGGAGACCACGGATGACGCAGGACGTCGCCTCCGGGCGCGCGGGCGCGGCGGCACGGGCGGTGCGCGGCGCTCCGCCTACGGGTACACGTCTCCCGCCGAGACCCCGCCGGGCCCCGGCCTGAGGCGCCCCATGCCGACCAAGGGGAAGCGGAGCAAACGCCAAGCCTACCTCGTCGCGGTGGCGCAGCGGCGCGAGGCCGCGCGGATCTACGCCGTGGTGGCGGCCTCCGAGGCGGAGGCGCTCGCCGCGCTCGGCGAGCACGCGGTGGAGAGCGCCCGCCTGCAGGTGGTGGGCGGCCTCTCGCGCGACATGGTGCGCCGGCTCAAGCTCAAGCCGGGGGAACTGCGCCTCGTGTGAGGCCCCGCGCCGCCGCGGCCGCGAGGCCGGCCAGCAGCACGACCGGCAGGATCGCGCACCAGAACGCCCCGTAGGCGACCCCGAGGGCGCCCGCGAGCGCCCCGGCCGCGAAGGCGAGCACGGCCGGCAGGATCCGCCGCAGGCGCGCCCGCGCCGCCGCGTCCGCCGTACGGCCCAGCGCGAAGTCGACCGCGTCGATCACCGCCTGGGTGACGTTGACGGTCATCACCGTGGTGGCCGCAAGGGTCGGCAGGCAGAGGCGCCCGAGGGCGTTCTGCACGCCCATCGCGGCGACCGCCAGCATGCCGACCAAGAGGGCACCTGGGCTGTCCGCCCCGGCGAAGGGGGAGAGGACGACCCCGGCGCCGCCGAAGCCCGCGAGCAGCAGCGCCTCCGCGGCGAGAAGCCAGGGCAGGGGGCGCCGTCCGGCCCGCTCGAGCCCGAGGGCGGCGAGGCGGGCGGCCGCGACCGCGAGCACGAAGACGGGCAGCGCCAGGAGCTTGGCCACGAGGCCGCCCGCCTCGCCGACGAGCGCCGCGCCGATCAGCACGAAGTTGCCGGTGACGTGGGCGGCGAACAGCCCGGCCAGCGCCACGAACCCGGCCGCGTCCACGAAGCCGGCCACGAAGCCGAGCACGGCGGCGAAGCCGTTCGGTACGGCGGAGCCTGGCGGTACGGCGGAGCCTGGCGGTCCGGCGTCCTGCCCCGG
>NZ_LSIX01000272.1:0-9159 GCF_001556475.1 Methylobacterium sp. CCH5-D2
CTCTCCCATAGGGAGAGGTCTGCTTTCGCAGAAAGCCGGGTGAGGGGTATGACGTGGCCTATGAGGGCTCGCCCCGAACGCGCGTCGATGGCGTGCTCGGGTCTGCAACGTCATACCCCTCACCCCAACCCTCTCCCTATGGGAGAGGGGGCGCGGTGCAGTTCCGGCCCGAGCCTTGAGCGCGCGTTCACGCACGGCGAGCGAAGGCTGCGCCCCCGATCCTCCGCCAGCCGCGTGCCGGTTCGGAACCCGTCTCCCCGCCCGAAGTCGGGCCTGCCCGACTTCGGTTCCCCAGTGCCAATCTCGGGCAGGCCCGAGATTGGTCGGGGAGAGGGATGTGGTTCGTGTCCCGAGAGGGGAGACCTCGCATGAGATCCGCCGCACGGTCCGCCATCGGCCCCGGCATCACCCACGCCCCCCACCGCCGCCCGGGCTTTGCCGCCGCGCTGATCCACCGGCTCTCCGGCATCGCGCTGGCGCTCTTCCTGCCGATGCACTTCATCGCGCTCGGCACCGCGCTCCAGGGGGCCGACCGGCTCGAGAGCTTCCTCGGGCTGACCCACAACGGCTTCGTGCGGGTGGCCGAGTGGGGTCTCGTCTGCGCGCTCGCCGTCCACATGGCGCTGGGCCTGCGCGTGCTCGCCATCGAGTGGCTGAGCTACCGCGAGCGCACGGCCGTCGTCGTCTCGGCCTGCCTCGCCGCCGCCTTCGCGGTCGGCCTCCTGTTCCTGCTCAGCGGGGCCTGACGCCCCCTCCCCTCGCCTCTCGGAGAACCGCCATGGATCTCGACATCCGCGAATTCGAGGAGGTCTGCCGCGACCTCTACGTCCGGGCCCTGAAGATCCTGCCGCCCGACATCAAAGCGGGCTTCTCGGACCTGCAGAAGGCCGAGACCAGCGCGACCGGGCGCGCCATCCTCGACACGATGGTGGAGAACGTCGCGGTCGCGGAGCGCACGAAGAACATCCTCTGCCAGGATACCGGCATCCCGATCTACAACATCCGCATCGGCCGGGACGTGACGTTCGACGGCGCCGAGCTGAAGGCGGCGATCCGGCGCGGCTGCGAGCGGGCCACCAAGGAATTCTCCCTGCGCTCCTCGGTGGTCCACCCGATCACCCGCAAGAACGAGCAGACTTCCTGCGGCATCCGCGTGCCGATCATCCACGTCGATTTCGACGAGGCCCCCGAGACCGTCGCGGTCGAGATGATCCCGAAGGGCTCGGGCTCGGAGAACGGCTCCTTCCTGCAGATGCTGCTGCCCTCCGACGGGATCGGGGCGGCCAAGCGCTTCGTGATCGACCGGGTGATCGAGCTCGGCGGCCGGGTCTGCCCGCCGACCATCGTGGGCGTGGGGCTGGGCGGCACCTCGGACCTCTGCATGCATCTGGCCAAGGTCGCCGCCACGCGCCCCCTGCGCACGGTCTGCGCCGACCCGGAGGGAGCGCGGATCGAGGCGGAACTGTCGCGCGCGGTCAACGAACTCGGCGTCGGCCCGCAGGGGCTGGGCGGGCGCTCGACCAGCTTCGCGGTGCACGTGGAACTCGCCGCCACCCACATCACCCAGAACCCGGTTGCCGTGAACATCCAGTGCCACTCGGCCCGCCGCGCCCGCGCGACGATCACGCCGGGGGGCATCGCGTTCGATTGAGGCGATGCGGGCCATCACCCGAACGCTCCGAGAACGCGCCCCCATTCCCGGACGCCTGGAACGCAGTGGAAGGTGATCCGGGATCCAGAGAATGGAGTGCCGCGAAGCGGCTCGATCTCGAGCAACCTCGCAGCATTCGGACGCTTCGCGACATCCTGTGCTGGGTCCCGGATCACCTTCCACTGCGTTCCAGGCGTCCGGGAATGGGCGGTCGCGAGATCCGAAACGTCCATCCAGATCCGCTTCCAGGGAGACCCCCGTGGCCCACCACGTCCTCGACATGCCGGCCAATGAGGCCGAGATCCGGGCCCTTCGGATCGGCGACACCGTGACCCTGCGGCGCTGGCTGTTCGGCATCCGCGACGCCACCCTGATCCACATGTTCGACCGGGACCGGCGCACCCGGCTCGACCTCGCCGGCCACGCGGTGATCCACACCGCGCCCAACGTCCACCGGGTCGCCCCCTCTCCCGAGGCGCCGGTCGGCTACGCGCCCTTCTGCATCGGCACCACCACCTCCATGCGCATGGAGCGCTTCACCGAGGCGCTGATGGAGCGGGAAGGCGTGCGCCTGATCGTCGGCAAGGGCGGCATGGGCCCGGCGACGCTGAAGGCCTTTGCCGAGCGGGGCGGCGCCTACCTCGCCATCGTCGGGGGCGCGGCGGCTTTGGAGACCACCTGGATCGAGCGGATCGAGGACGTCGACATGGACGACCTCCACCCCGAGAGCCTGTGGCGCTTCGCGATCCGCGATTTCGGGCCGCTGCTCGTCGGCATGGATTCGCACGGCGGCTCGCTCTTCGCCGAGGTGCAGCGGGACGTGGCCGCCCGCCGCGACGCGGTGATGGCCAGCCTGGAGGACGCCCGATGAACCCGGCCCAGGTCCAGCAGGTCGCGACCGACATCCTGATCCTCGGCTCCGGCGGGGCCGGCCTGTTCGCGGCGCTCCACGCCAAGAAGACGGCGCCCGACCTCGACGTCACGGTCGCCGTGAAGGGGCTGCTCGGCAAGTGCGGCTGCACCCGCATGGTCCAGGGCGGCTACAACGTGGCGCTGGCGCCGGGCGACTCGACCGAGCGGCACTTCATGGACACGGTCGAGGGCGGCAAGTGGCTGAACGACCAGGCGCTCGCCTGGACGCTCGTCACAGAGGCGCAGGTGCGCATCCGCGAGCTCGAGACCGAGCTCGGCTGCTTCTTCGACCGCAACCCGGACGGCAGCGTCCACCAGAAGGCGTTTGCCGGCCAGACCTTCGACCGCACGGTGCACAAGGGCGACCTCACCGGCATCGAGATCATCAACCGGCTCTCCGAGCAGGTCTGGCGCCGCGACGTGAACCGCCTGGAGGACCACCGGGCGCTGGAGCTGATCCCGGCCCGCGACGGCTCGGGGCTCGCCGGCGTGCTGATGCTCGACATGCGCACCGGCGAGCCGAAGCTGGTGCGCGCCAAGGCGGTGCTGCTCGCCACCGGCGGCGGGCCGACCATGTACAAGTACCACACGCCGTCCGGCGACAAGTCCTGCGACGGGCTCGCCATGGCGCTTCGCGCCGGGCTTCCCTTGCGCGACATGGAGATGGTGCAGTTCCATCCCACCGGCCTGCTCGCGGGTGCCGGCACCCGCATGACCGGCACGGTGCTGGAGGAGGGCCTGCGCGGGGCCGGCGGCTGGCTCCTCGATTCCACGGGCGAGCGCTTCATGGAAGCCTACGACCCACGGGCCGAGCGGGCGACGCGCGACATCGTCAGCCGCTCGATCATCCGGCGCATCCGGGACGGCTACGCCACACCGAACGGCGGCGTCCACATCCAGATGAGCCATCTCGGGCCCGAGGACGTGCGCCGCCGGTTCAAGGGCATGGTCGAGCGCTGCGCCGATTGCGGCTTCGACCTCGCGGGCGGCCGCGTCGAGGTGATCCCGACCGCCCACTACATGATGGGCGGGATCCAGTTCGCGGTGGACTGCACCACGGCGCTGCCGCGCCTCTACGCGGCGGGCGAGGACACGGGCGGCGTCCACGGGGCGAACCGCCTCGGCGGCAACGGGGTGGCGAACTCCACCGTCTTCGGCGGGCTCGCCGGCCAGTCGATGGCCCGCGCGGTCTCGCGCGGGGGCTCGCTCGCCGATCCGGATCCGGCCGCGATGGAGGCCGGGCTCGCCCGCGCCTACGGGCCGCTCGGCCGGCCGGCGGACGACCTCCCGGCCATCCGCGAGGCGCTCTACGAGACGATGTGGAACGATGTCGGCATCCTCCGGGACGCGGCCGGCCTCACCCGCGCGCTCGGCGCCCTCGACGGCCTCAGCCAGGCGGTCGCCCGCGCGGGCGCGCCGGACGGCGACCGCCGCTACGCGCTGACCTGGATGGACCGGCTGAACCTCGAGAATCTCGTGCTGGTCTCGCAAGGGATCGCGCGGGCCGCCCTCGCCCGCACCGACAGCCGCGGCGCTCATTTCCGCGAGGACCACCCCGAGACCTCGGATCTCGCCACCTCCGCCTACACGGTGGTGCGGCGCCAGGACGAGGGCTTCGCGATCGCGATGGAGCCGGTCGCCTTCACCCACGTGCGGCCTGGCGGCTCGCTCCTCGACGCGGCGGCCTGAGGGAGGAACCGATGGAGACCTTGCGCGGCGCCGACATCGTCGCCCGGACCCTGGAGGCGCTCGGCGTCACCCGGATCTTCACGCTGTCGGGCAACCACATCATGCCGGTCTTCGACGCGCTCCTGGACACCGGCATCGCGGTGGTCCACGTGCGCCACGAGGCGGCCTGCGTTCACATGGCGGACGCCTGGGGCCGGCTCACCGGCGAGGTCGGCGTCGCGCTCGTCACCGGCGGGCAGGGCCACACCAACGGCGCGGCCGCGCTCTTCACGGCGCTCGCCGCGGAATCGCCCGTGCTGCTGCTCTCGGGCCACGCGGGCGTCGGGGAGATCGGGCGCGGCGCCTTCCAGGAGATGGAGCAGGCCGCGATCGCCCGACCGACCACGAAGGCGTCGTGGACCGCGACCTCGACCGCCGGCCTCGGGGCCGACCTCGCCCGGGCCTTCCGGATCGCCCGCGAGGGCCGGCCGGGCCCGGTCCATCTCAGCCTGCCGGTCGATCTGCTCGAACGGGCGATCCCGGCCGCCACGGTGCGGATCCCCGGCCCGGAGGCCGCCGCCGCCCGTCCGGCCGAGCCCGCGCCGGACCTCGTCGGCGACCTCCTCGGGGCGATCGCGCGGGCGGAACGGCCCCTCCTCCTCTGCGGCCCGGCGCTCTGCGACGCGTCCGGCCGCGAGGCGATGGCGGCGCTCGAGGAGCGGCTCGGCCTGCCCGTCCTCGGCATGGAGAGCCCGCGCGGGGTCAACGACCCGGCCCTCGGCGCCTTCGCGGAGGTCCTGGCGCGGGCCGACCTGCTCGTGCTGCTCGCCAAGCCCCTCGACTTCACCCTGCGCTTCGGCGACGCCCCGGCCGTCGCGCCCGATTGCCGTTTCGCGATCGTCGATCCGGATTCCGTGCTGCTCGCCCGCGCCCCGGCCGCGCGGCTCGCGGTCTCCGGGATCGCCGAACCGCGCCCCACCCTCGCTGCGCTCGCCGGGCGCGCGACCGCCCTGCCCCGCCACGCCGCCTGGTACCGGGAGGCGCGCGCGGCGATCGCCCACCGTCCGCCCGCCTGGGCGGATCTGCAGGGCAACGGGCGCCTGCACCCGGTCGAGCTCTGCCGGGCGGTCGACGGCTTCCTCGCCGGCCACCCCGAGGCCACGCTGATCTGCGACGGCGGCGAGATCGGCCAGTGGCCGCAGGCCCTGGTGCGGTCCGGCCGGCGCCTGATCAACGGCGTGTCGGGCACGATCGGCGCCGCGATCCCCTTCGCGCTCGCCGCCGCCCTGCAGCGTCCCGGCGCGCCTGTGGTGGCGGTGATGGGCGACGGCACCTTCGGCTTCCACATGGCCGAGTTCGACACGGCCGTGCGCCACGGCATCCCGTTCGTCGCGGTGGTCGGCAACGACGCCCGCTGGAACGCCGAGCACCAGATCCAGCTGCGCAGCTACGGGCCGGAGCGGACGCGCCACTGCGACCTCCTCCCCACCCGCTACGACGCGGTGGTCCAGGCGCTCGGCGGCTTCGGCGCGCTGGTGACGGAGGCGGCCGCGCTGCCGGCCGCGCTCGAGGCGGCCCATGCGAGCGGCCTGCCCGCCTGCGTCAACGTGATGATCGAGAGCGTGCCGGCCCCCGCCATCCGGCGCCCGGGCTGAGGACGGACGGCGCCGCGCCCGCGGCGCGCCTTGGGGAGGGTGACGATGCGCAGACGCGATGTCCTGGCGGGTGCAGCCTGTGTGCTGGGGGCGGGCCTCGGCCCGGCCCGCGCGGAGGTCGGCGCGGTGGCGATCGCCCGCCAGCCGAGCCTCGGCCACCTGCCCCTGATGCTGATGGAGGAGCAGGGCCTGCTCCAGAAGGCGGCCGCCGCCCGCGGGGTGGCGGGGCTGGAGGCGCGCTACCTCACCCTCGCGGGCGGGGCCGCGATGAACGACGCGCTCCTCTCCGGGCAGATCCAGTTCGCAGCCGGCGGGGTGCCGCCCCTCGTCCTGCTCTGGTCGAAGACCGAGGGCAGCGCGATGGCGGTGAAGGGCGTGGCGGCGATGAACAGCATGCCGCTCCTGATGAACACCAACAATCCCCGGGTGCGCAGGCTCGCGGACTTCACCGACCGGGACAAGATCGCGCTGCCCGCCGTGAAGGTCTCGGTCCAGGCGATGTTCCTGCAGATGGCGGCCGAGAAGGAACTCGGCCCCGCGCGCCGCAACGACCTCGACCGGCTCACCGTGACCCTGTCGCATCCGGACGGGATGGCGGCGCTGCTGGCCGGCAACGAGATCACCGCGCATTTCACGGCGGCGCCGATCCAGGAGCTGGAGCTGCGCCGGCCCGGCATCCGCACGGTGCTCAACAGCTTCGACGTGCTGGGCGAACCCTCGACCTTCAACGTGGTCTGGGCCTCCTCGGCCTTCGCGTCGGCCAACCCGCAGGTCTGCGCGGCGTTCGGGGCGGCTCTCGACGAGGCGCTCGCCGCGATCGAGGCCGACAAGCCGGCGGCGGCGCGCGCCTACGTGCGGCTCGCGCGCGATTCCAGCGATGTCGGGCTGATCACCGAGATCCTGAACGACCCGCAGGTGCGCTTCACCGCCACGCCCCAGGCGATCGGCAAGGTCGCCGACTTCATGCACCGCACCGGCACGATCCGCCGCCGCCCGGAGAGCTGGAAGGACCTGTTCCTACCGAGCGTGCACGGGCGGGCGGGAAGCTGATAGCGCCTCGCGTCGAACCGATGGATCGCACGCGGCCTACCCGACCAACGGCCGTTCCGACCGAACGCGCGTCTCCGATGCTGCCCGTGGCGTCACGGCACCACAGCGCCGAGATGTGTGAACAGCCTACACCCGCGACCGGGGGTCGGCTTATACAGTCTAGCTTGCGCTTGCCGCTGTGGCATGATGCTCCAAATTGGAGCTTGGTTGAGGTGGGTGCCTCGGGCATGAGCCAGGCAGGGGCATCGCGCTTGCATCATGTGTCTGGGCGGCGATCAGAGGGCGGTGATATGGAGAGGCCAGAAGAGCCCGACCAAAAGCATCGCCCAACGCTTCGGCGTTCCGCCGGATGTCGTCAGAACGGTCATCCACAACGTCAAGGACCGCGAAGGCCTGAACGGAGCCGACAATATCATCATCTACGACAACGGAGACATAGAGGACGAGTTCGACAACTGGTTGGGCAATTTATGCGACGAGCCTGGAGTCCACTGTGGCCCTTAAAGCTTTTGCATCGCTGCGGTTCACCGGCGAGACTTTAGAGCCCTCGCTTGTCGGTGATATCCTACGCACCCGGCCAACCTTGTCTTACCACAAGGGCGAGCCGTTCCCCGTCGGGGAGTCTCGACGTGAGAGGATCGGACGCACGGGACTCTGGCTTCTCAACACGGAGGGCAGGGCGGATCCTCACGATTTGAGCAACCACATCGCACTTGTCGTGAGAACGATCTTTCTCGACGATGCGGGGCGGCCTGATCTACGCAAGGCACTCGATCTGCGCGGATTGGTCATCCGTCAGCAGATCGACATGCGGGTCTCACTTTTTTGGCACGGCACAAGCCTTGAGGAAGAGCCCGCGATCGGAGAAAATTTCCATACCCTGATCCGTCTCGTCGGCGGACGGGTCGAAACGGATTTCGATCGCGAAGAACCTGCATCTTCGGCGAACACATTGCAGATTGCCTGACGGGACAGACCGGCTGCAACGGTCACACTCGTCTCGGCGCGGTCAGGGCATCTCACCCCAGCAGCCCCGGCAGCGCGAGCGCGGTCGTGGTCAGCCCGATCGCCGCCAGCAGCGCCAGGACGATGGTGCGGAACCGGCGCTGGTCGATCCGGGCGAACAGCGAGAGGCCGGCCAGGACACTCACCAGCACCACCGGCAGGGCGAGCGCGAGGTCGCCGACGAGTTCGGGCGGCATCGGATCGAGCCAGAGCAGGATCGCGAGCGCCCAGACCTGCATCACCAGCGTGAAGCTCTGGTAGACCGCCCGCTGGGTGCGCGGCTCCCAGCCGCGCACGAGGCTCCAGGCGGTGGGCAGCGCGCCGGAGAGCCCGGCGATGCCGCCGAGCACGCCGCCGAGGAACCCGACGGCGCCGTCGCTCCAGGGATTGCCGAACGCCACCGTGTAGTCGGCCCGCAACAGGGCGACGGTGCCGCTGTAGAGGATCAGGAAGGCGCCGATCGCCACCTTGATCAGCTGCGGGTCGAGGTCGTGCAGCAGGTGGATGCCGATCGGCGCCCCCACGAGGCCAGGCAAGATCATCGCGAAGGCGGTGTTCCGCGGCGGCCAGGCCCGCAGGCGCAGGATCGAGATCATCTGGGAGACGGTGCTGCAGACCAGCACCAGGGCGGTCGCCTCCACGGGCGAGCGGATCGAGAGCAGCGTGCCCGACGCGATCAGCGCGAAGGCGAAGCCCGTCAGCCCCGAGATCAGGCCCGCGCAGCCGATGCACAGGACGAGGAGCAGCGTCTCGTTCACCGTGCGCGGCCCGCCGCGTCGATTGCCCGCCTCACCATCGCGTGCCCCCCAGGTGCCGCACCGCGCGGCGATCGTGTTTGGAATGTATCTTATATAAGACTTGGGTTGGTGCAAGATGAGGAGACGTCTGCGTGAGGCGGTCTCTCTTCCCGGCTACCCCAGACCCTCTGGGTCATGCACGAACCGCTCGTTCGCACCTCCGAACGGTCGGCTCCCGCGTCCTCCCTCCCCTCTGTGGAGGCGTGGACCGCGGTGCCCGAGTCGGGCCGCGCCCTGCATGACGCCCATCGCCTCAACCTTCACCGTCGCCCCTCACTCCGCGGAACTTCGTCCCGACCGATCCCCTTCGGGGGCCACCCTCCCCGCAAAGCAGGGCGATCGCGTCTGGCAAGCGCCGTGAGGTTTGCACGGGAGCCGCGACGCGCTCCCTCTCCCATAGGGAGAGGGTTGGGGTGAGGGG
>NZ_LSIX01000273.1:0-1157 GCF_001556475.1 Methylobacterium sp. CCH5-D2
GCCCCCCTCCCGCCCCTCGATCTCGCTCCGGCCAACCTCCGCTCCACCATCGTCACCGACCGCGCGGGCCAGCTCCTGCGCCCCTTCGCCACCGCGGACGGGCGCTGGCGCCTGCCGGTGGCCGCCGCGGGCGTCGATCCGCGCTTCCTTGCCATGCTCACGGCCTACGAGGACCGGCGCTTCGCCGAGCACGCGGGCGTCGATCCGGCCGCCCTGATCCGGGCCGGCTGGCAGTGGCTGCGGCACGGGCGCATCGTCTCGGGCGGCTCGACCCTCGCGATGCAGGTGGCCCGCCTGGTGGAGCCGCGGCCCGAGCGCTCGCTGTCGGCGAAACTCCGCCAGATCCGCCGCGCCCGCGAGCTCGAATCGAGCCTCGGCAAGGCCGGCGTGCTCGACGCCTACCTAGCGCTCGCGCCCTACGGCGGACCCGTCGAGGGCGTGCGCGCGGCCGCGCTCGCCTATCTCGGCCGCGAGCCGGCCCGGCTCTCCACGGCCGAGGCGGCCCTCCTCGTCGCCCTGCCGCAGGCCCCCGAGGCGCGTCGGCCCGACCGCCATCCCGAGCGCGCCCGCCGCGCCCGCGACCGGGTGCTCGACATCGCCGCCGCCCGCGGCGTGATCACCCGGGGCGAGGCGCGCGCCGCCAAGGCCGAGCCGGTGCCGACCGAGCGCCGCCCCTTCCCCATGCGGGCCGCCCACGCGGCCGAGGCGGCGGTCGCGGCCGATCCGGCGAGCCCGGTGATCCGGCTCAGCCTCGACGGGCGGCTCCAGGCGAGCCTGGAGGCGCTGGCCAGCGAGCGCGCGGCGGCCGCGGGTCCCGGCCTGTCGGCGGCGATCCTGGTGCTCGACAACCGCACCGGCGCGGTGCTGGCCCAGGTCGGCAGCCCCGGCTACCTGGACGCCTCCCGGCGCGGCGCCATCGACATGACGCTGGCCCTCCGCTCGCCGGGCTCGGCGCTCAAGCCCTTCATCTACGCACTGGCCTTCGAGAACGGCCTCGCCCATCCCGAGACCCTGCTGGAGGACCGGCCGGCACGCTTCGCCGCGACCTACGCGCCGGAGAATTTCGACCTGACCTACCAGGGCACCGTGACGGCACGGCGCGCGCTCCAGCTCTCCCTGAACGTGCCCGCGGTCGAGCTGCTGGAGGCGGTCGGGCC
>NZ_LSIX01000274.1:0-1742 GCF_001556475.1 Methylobacterium sp. CCH5-D2
ATCTGGTGCTGCAGGAGCTCGCCCGCCGAATCGAGCAGGTCGAGCCCGACCAGCCGGTCGGCGAGGCGGCGCACCACCTCGTCGCCGCGCCGGCCGATCGGGGCGAATTCCTTGAAGTCGAAGTAGAGCGCCACCGCCTCCACGCCCGGCAACGCGTCGCCGCGTCCGCCGAGGTAGAGCGCGTCGAACAGGCTCTGCGCCTCGCCGTTGAGCACCCGTGCCATCTCGGAGGTCGGGAAGGCCGCGGATGCGCGCCGGGTCGTCGCGAAGGCCTCGCGGAAGCGGCCGGCGGCCGCGTAGCTGCGGGCGAGGCCGGCGATGATCGCCTCCTCGGTCGGGCCGCCGCGCCAGGTCAGGGCGAGGCGCTCCAGCCGGGCGAGCGCCTCGCCGGAGGACATCTTGGCCGTGCCGAGCGCCAGCAGGGTCCGGCGCAGGCCCGCGGCGGCGGCGACGGGCGCGGCGGCCGCGACCTCCAGGCGCTCGTAGCGGTCGAGGGCGGCCACCGTCTGGCCGGTCAGCTCCTCCACCCGGCCCTTCACCAGGGCGAGGCGGTCGCGCACCAGCGGGTCGTGCTTGGGCGCGGCGTCCATCCGGGCGACCGCCGCGTCGATGTCGCCGCCCTCGATCGCGGACTCGGCCGCCGCCGCGAGCACGAGGTCGCGCAGATCCTCCGGCAGGCGGCCGGCGAGGGGCAGGGTGCGGCCGAAGCCGGCTTCGGCCTCGCGCCACAGGCCCGCGCCCGCCTCCGCCACCGAGCGCCACAGCACCGCCTCGGGATCGCGCTCCAGCACGTCGCCGCCGAGCGCCGCGCGGGCCTCGGCGGGGCGGCCCGCGCGCAGGAGGGCGAGACCGCGCCAGAGGCTGGTCTCGCGCTGCACTGCCACCAGCGGATCGTCCGCCGCGGCGGTCTCGAGGGCCGCCAGTCCCTCCAGGTCGAGCCCGGCGGCGATGAGCGTGCGGGCATGGGCGACGCGCAAGGGGCCGCGCTCCCCCGGCGGCGCGGCGGCGGCGGCGGCGAATTGCTGGCGCAGGAGCGCGCGCAGGTTGCCGGTCCGGGCCCGCGCCCAGCCCTCGGGATCGATGGCCGGGGCGCCCGCCTCGGCCAAAGCCGTCTCCGGGCGCTGCGCCACGCTCGACACCGCGAGCCCGCCCTCGCGCCCGACCACGACCCCGTCGAGGTCGGGGCGCACCGCGAGGTCGTCGGCCAGCGCCAGCACCGCGAGGCCGAACCGGCTCGGCAGCAGCTCGAAATCGACGAAGCGCTGGCGCTTGGGCAT
Source organism: Methylobacterium sp. CCH5-D2 (assembly GCF_001556475.1). Classification (NCBI taxonomy): domain Bacteria; kingdom Pseudomonadati; phylum Pseudomonadota; class Alphaproteobacteria; order Hyphomicrobiales; family Methylobacteriaceae; genus Methylobacterium; species Methylobacterium sp. CCH5-D2. Next base: position 1,278 of record NZ_LSIX01000274.1, read on the forward strand.
CCCGGCCGGCCGCCGGCCCCGGGTGGTGACGAGGGCGATCCGCTCGCCGTCGAGATCGAGCCAAGTCGCCGCGCCGGGTTTCGGCAGATCGACCGCGAGGCCGAAGCGGCCGGCGGCGTCCGTCCGCCGCCGGGGGTCGAGCACGGTGCTGGGCGTCAGCGCCTCGCCCGCGACGAGTTCCCAGCCGGCGCCCTCCCCGGCCGCCACCGGCAGCAGATCGACGAGCCGGCCGGGCGGAACCGAGAAGCGCAGCACGGTGAGGTTGCCGACCCGGCGCGGCTCGCCGAGGGGGCTGAGCCCGGCAGCCGTGCCGGCCTCGGGCAGGCGTACGGGCTCGTCCGTCTCGAAGGCCAGCGTCGCCACGCCCAGGCGCTCGAACAGCGCCACCGGCGGCAGGGCGCGGAAGCCGAAGACGAGGCCCGTGCCGGGTTTGGCCAGCGGCGGCTCGGCCTCGGAGGCGGGGCG
>NZ_LSIX01000275.1:0-1047 GCF_001556475.1 Methylobacterium sp. CCH5-D2
CTAGAGCCGCGCCCGAGCGTGTTGGGACGTCTCGGAGCCCGAGACGTTGAGGGGTGGAGGAGGATGCCGATGCCTTCACCGTTGTCCGTCGATCTACGCCAGCGTGTCGTCTCCGCCGTTTCGGAGGGGGCCTCCTGTCATCAGGCGGCAGCCCGGTTCGGTGTCAGCGTGTCCAGTGCCAGTCGCTGGTCGGAACAGTTCCGCCAGGATGGGCAACTCACGCCCAAGCCATCGGGTGGCGATCACGCCTCGCACCGGATCGAGGCGCAGGCCGAACTGATCCTGACGACCTATGAGGCGCGGCCGGCGATCTTCCTGCACGAGTTGCGCGACGCCTTGGCCGAGCGCGGCGTGCAGACCAGCACGAGCAGCCTGTCGCGCTTCTTCGCCCGGCACGGCATCACCCGTAAAAAGGGGCGATCCACGCGGCCGAGCAGGGGCGCGAGGACGTAAGGGCCGCTCGCGAGGCTTGGTTCGAGAACCAGGACGCCCTCGATCCCGACAGGCTGGTCTTCCTCGACGAGACGGCTGCGGCCACCAACATGGCGCGCCGCTACGGTCGAGCCCCGCGGGGCGAGCGCTGCCGCCTTGCCGTCCCGCACGGGCACTACAAGACCACCACCATCACCGCCGCCCTGCGCAGCGATGGGCTGTGTGCCACCACCCTGTTCGACGGAGCCACCAACGGCGAACGCTTCCGGGCCTACGTCACCGACACGCTCGTGCCCGTGTTGAGGCCCGGCGACACCGTCATCCTCGACAACCTGCAGGCTCACAAGGTGACGGGTGTGCGTGAGGTGATCGAGGTTGCCGGGGCGAGGCTGCTCTACCTCCCGCCCTACAGCCCGGACTTTAATCCGATCGAGCAGGTCTTCGCCAAGTTGAAGGGCCTGCTCCGAACCGCGGCGGCCCGCACTGTCCCAGACCTGTGGCACACCATCCGGCAGGCCTTCACTCATTTCACAGCCGACGAATGCCGCAACTGCATCGCTGCCGCCGGTTACGATACCGACTTGGCCGTTGCTACGTGAGCGGGCACGGCTCTAG
>NZ_LSIX01000027.1:0-14271 GCF_001556475.1 Methylobacterium sp. CCH5-D2
TCTCTGGGCCGCTGAGCCCCGCCGGCCCCGCCGCGGGACCGGTCGCGCGGCTGGCCGCGCGCCTCCTGCGCCGCTCGCCCTTCCGCAGCCTCCGCCCCCGGCTCCCGATCGAGCACCGCCTCCCCCGCGGCGTCGGCGCCGTCGGGCTCTCCGCGGCCTGCGCCGGCCTCGCGCTCGCCGGCTTCGTCGCGAGCGGCCGCTACGACGCCTTCGTGGCCGAGCAGGGCCGCCCCCTGGACATCGCCGCCCGCATCGCCGGGTTCGGCGTCGAGCGCGTCACCATCTCGGGCATCTCGCGCATGTACGAGCGGGAGGTGCTGACCGCGGCCGGCATCGACTGGCGCTCCTCCGTGCCCTTCCTCGACGTCGCCGAGGTGCGCGAGAAGCTGCTGCGCGTGCCGCTGATCGCCTCGGCCTCGGTCCGCAAGATCTACCCGAACGAGATCGTCATCACGCAGGTCGAGCGGGAGCCCGCCGCGCTCTGGCAGAAGAACGGCGAGGTCAGCGTGATCGCCGCCGACGGCACCGTGATCGACACGATGCGGGACGACCGCTACGCCAGCCTGCCGCTCGTCGTGGGCGAGGGCGCCAACGAGCGGCTCGCCGAATATCTCGGCCTGATCCAGGCCGCGGGCAGCCTCGGCGAGCGCGTCCGGGCCGGCACCTACGTCTCGGGCCGGCGCTGGACGCTGAAACTCGACGGCGTCGACATCCGCCTGCCCGAGGCCGACCCGGCCGCGGCGCTGGCCCGCCTCGTCGCCCTGCAGCGCGGCGAGCGGCTCCTCGACAAGGACATCATCGCGGTCGACCTCCGGATGCCGGACCGCGTGGTGGTCCGGCTGACCGAGGAGGCCGCCGCCGCCCGCGCCGAGGCGCAGAAGAAGACCAAGAAGGGGACGGCCTCGTGAGCGCGCCCGCCCGTTCTTCCACCCCTCTCGTCGTTCCTGTCGCCCGGTAGCGTTCGATGCACAGCCAGCACGGCCTCACGCCCCGACTGAAGCCGCTCTCGGCGCGCCGCGCCGCGACGCTCTCGGTGCTGGATATCGGCACCAGCAAGGTCGTCTGCCTCATCGCCGAGCTGCAGCCCGCCGAGGCGATGTCGACGCTCCGCGGCCGCACCCACCTCGCGCGCATCATCGGCATCGGCCACCAGCGCTCGCTCGGACTCAAGGGCGGCGCCATCGTGGACTTGGAGGCCGCCGAGGGCGCGATCCGGCAGGCCGTGCACGCGGCCGAGCGGATGGCCAAGGTCGAGGTCCAGTCCGTCATCGTGAACATGTCGGGCGGGCGCCTCGCCTCGCAGCACTTCCAGGCGCGGGTGAACGTCCGCACCGGCACCGTCACGGGCTCGGACGTCGAGCGCGTGCTCGAGACCGCGAGCGCCCACGGCGTCAGCCCCGGCCGGGCCGTGCTCCACGCCCTGCCGACCGGCTACGCGCTGGACGGCCAGGGCGCGGTGATCGACCCCTCCGGCATGATCGGCGAGGCGCTCGGCGTGGATCTCCACGTCGTCACCGCGGAGGCCGCGGCCGCCCGCAACGTGATGCTGGCGGTCGAGCACTGCCATCTGGGCGTCGAGGCGGTGATCGCCACGCCCTACGCGGCCGGCCTCTCGGCGCTCGTCGACGACGAGGCCGAGATGGGCGTCTGCGTCATCGACATGGGCGGCGGCACCACGAGCTTCGGCGTGTTCCAGGGCGGCCACCTCGTCCACACCGACGCGGTCGCGGTCGGCGGCCACCACGTCACCATGGACATCGCCCGCGGCCTCTCCACCCGGGTCGCGGCGGCCGAGCGGCTGAAGACGCTCTACGGCTCGGCCATCGCCACCCCGTCGGACGAGCGCGACATGATCGCGGTCCACGGCGTCGGCGAGGACGAGGGCGACGCGCCGGCCCACGTGCCGCGCTCCCAGCTCGTGCGGATCATCAAGCCGCGCGTCGAGGAGGTGGTCGAGCTGGTGCGCGACCGCCTGCGCAACGCGGGCTTCGCCGCCCAGGCCGGGCGCCGCGTGGTGCTCACCGGCGGGGCGAGCCAGCTCGTGGGCCTGCCCGAGGTGGCGCGCCGGGTGATGCAGGGCCAGGTCCGCATCGGCCGCCCGCTCGGCATCCGCGGCCTGCCCGAGGCCGCCAAGGGCCCGGCCTTCTCGGCCGCGGTCGGCCTGCTGGTCTACCCGCAGGTCGCCCATGCCGAGCACTTCGAGCCGCGCGGGCACAGCGCCTTCGCGCGGACCGGCACCGACGGGTATTTCGGCCGCATGGTCGAGTGGATCCGCGGCGGCTTCTGAGGTTTCGGCGGCCCGCCCCGGCGGTCCGCGAAAGAACGAGAAAACTCCGGCGTCTAGGCGCCCCAGCAATCCCAAGTTCACGAGAGGCTCGACACCATGGCCATTTCCCTCCAGGCCCCCGACATCCGCGAACTCAAGCCCCGCATCACCGTGTTCGGCGTCGGCGGCGCCGGCGGCAACGCCGTCAACAACATGATCGAGTCGGGTCTCCTCGGCTGCGAGTTCGTGGTCGCCAACACGGATGCGCAGGCGCTGACCTCCTCGAAGGCCGAGCGCGTGATCCAGATGGGCCTCGGCGTGACGCAGGGGCTGGGCGCCGGCTCGCACCCGGAGGTCGGCTCGGCCGCCGCCGACGAGGTGATCGACGAGATCCGCGACCAGCTCTCGGGCGCCCACATGTGCTTCATCACCGCCGGCATGGGCGGCGGCACCGGCACCGGCGCCGCCCCCGTCATCGCCCGCGCCGCGCGCGACATGGGCATCCTGACGGTCGGCGTCGTGACCAAGCCCTTCCAGTTCGAGGGCGTGCGCCGGATGCGCACGGCCGAGGCCGGCATCCAGGAGCTCCAGGCCTCCGTCGACACGCTCATCGTGATCCCGAACCAGAACCTGTTCCGGGTCGCCAACGAGAAGACCACCTTCGCGGACGCCTTCGCGATGGCCGACCAGGTGCTCTACTCGGGCGTCGCCTGCATCACCGACCTGATGGTGAAGGAGGGCCTGATCAACCTCGACTTCGCCGACGTGCGGGCGATCATGCGCGGCATGGGCAAGGCCATGATGGGCACGGGCGAGGCGTCGGGCGAGAAGCGCGCCAACCGCGCCGCCGAGGCCGCGATCGCCAACCCGCTCCTCGACGACGTCTCGATGAAGGGCGCGCGCGGCCTGCTGATCTCGATCACCGGCGGCTCGGACCTCACCCTGTACGAGCTCGACGAGGCCGCCACCCGCATCCGCGAGGAGGTCGATCAGGACGCCAACATCATCCTGGGCGCGACCTTCGACGAGAGCCTCGACGGCATCATCCGCGTGTCGGTGGTCGCCACCGGTATCGAGCCGGCGCTGATCTCGGCGAACTCGCCCAACAACCCGGCCATCGCCGAGACCGAGCAGCGCATCGCCGAGGTCGCCGAGCGCCTGCGCTCCGAGGCCCGCTCGCGGGCCGCCGCGGTGCACAGCGCCGCCATCCAGGCCCCGCCCGCGATCCGCACCGAGGCCCCGGCCCCGGTCGCCCAGGCTCCTGTCGCCCAGGCTCCCGCCGCCCTCGCGCCGCAGCCCGAGCCGGCCCCGGTCATGCGCGACGACGTCCTGCTGACCCAGGCCGCGCCGCGCGCCGCCGCCGCCTTCGTGCCGCCGCCGGCCGCCGCGCCGCAGCAGCCCGAGTTGCCGCAGCATCACGCCGGCCCGTTCGTGCCGCCGCGGCCGGCCGCGCCGGCCTCGGCCCCGCTCGCCCGCGCGCCCCGCATGCCGCAGATCCACGAGCTGCCGCAGATCGCCCAGAACCAGATCATGGCGAGCCGCAGCGAGCCGGCGGCGGCGGAGCCCGCCGACGCCAAGCGCACCTCGCTGCTGCGCCGCCTCGCCACGGTCGGCTTCGGCGGACGCCGCGAGGAGGAGACGGCTCCGCGCGCCGCGGCGCCCCAGGCCCCGATGCCGGCCGCGCCGCGCGTCCAGGCCCCGCAGGGTCATAGCGTCCCGCAGGGTCATCAGGCTCCCCAGGGCCATCACGCCCCGCAGCAGGCTCCGGCCTACCGCGCGCCCCAGGGCAACCTCGACGCGCAGGGCCGCAGCCAGCCCGCCACGCGGATGATGGACGACGATCACCTGGAGATCCCGGCCTTCCTGCGCCGGCAGGCGAACTGATCCACGGCGGGCCCGTCCCCGGGCCCGCTCACCCGCTGGAACGACCGCGACGCCCGCCGCCCGAGAGGACCGGCGGGCGCTTGCATACCCGGCGGTGAGGTTTTCGCGTCACATTCGACCGGCCGATTTAGGTTGCCGTTAACCATTCGTTAACTGATTGGCACATCAAGCTCTTTTCCAAATTGCGGCAGAAGCGTGACTGTAACAGACGGTAAGAATCCGTGATTTGGCCCGGCAATCCGGCGTGGCTATAGAAAAATCAGGACCAACGAGCGGGCCGCACCGGCGCCAGCCGGCAGCGAACCCAGGGGCACCAAGCAGCGGACGGATCGAACGATGACGGGCCCTCGCGAGCGGCGGGGGATCCGGCGGCAGGTCACGGCCGAGGGCTCAGGAATGCGAACGAACCAACAGACAACCCTCAAGGGCCCGGTGACGCTCAACGGCGTCGGTGTCCACTCCGGCAACCCTGCCGAGATCACCCTCCGGCCGGCACCCGCCAACCACGGTATCGCCTTCCTCCGCACCGGAATGCCCTCGGGCAACGACCGGCTCATCAAAGCCCACCACGCCTGCGTCTCCGCCACCGAGCTGTGCACCGTCATCGGCGACGTCGAGTCGGGCGCGGTCGCCACCATCGAGCACCTGATGTCCGCCCTGTTCGGTCTGGGCGTGGACAACGCCCTGGTCGAGATCGACGGGCCCGAGATGCCGATCCTCGACGGCAGCGCTCTCCCCTTCGTCAAGGCGATCGACGCGGTCGGCGTGACGGGCTGCGGCGCGCCGCGCCGCTGGATCAAGGTGCTGCGCCCCGTCCGCATCGAGAACGGCAAGGCCTTCGCCGAACTCCGCCCGATCGACCGGGGCTTCCGCCTCGACGTCGAGATCGATTTCGAGAACCCCGTCATCGGCCGCAGCCGCAAGGCGATGGATCTCAGCCCCGCCGCCTACCGCCGCGAGATCGCGGGCGCGCGCACCTTCGGCATGATGAAGGACGTGCAGCGCTACTGGAAGGCCGGCTTCGCGCTCGGCGCCTCCCTGGAGAACACGGTCGCGGTCGGCGACACCGACGTGGTGAACCCGGAGGGCCTGCGCTTCCCCGACGAGTTCGTCCGCCACAAGATCCTCGACGCCGTGGGCGACCTCGCGCTGGCCGGCCTGCCGATCCAGGGCGCCTACCGCTCCTATTGCGGCGGCCACCGCATGAATGTCGGCGTGCTCGACGCCCTCTTCGCCGACCGCGCCAACTACGCCATCGTCGAGGCCGTCGGCACCCGCCGCGAGACCGCGCTCGCCGAGTTCGGCCTCGGCCTCGCGGCCTTCGCGGGCGAACTCTGATCCCCGACAAAGCCGTTGCCGGCAGGCCACAGCCGCGCGCCGATCGCGCGAGATCCCGTCCTGCCGCTTTCGCGCCCGAATCGAACGTCACGGTGAATCGTCCGTGACGGATTCTCATCCCAGGCTTGCCGCGCGAGCCCGGATGGTCGAGACCCGCTCGGCACAGATCGTGTAAGGCCGGACGGTCCGCGTCGAAGACGGGCCGCGCCTGTTCGGGGAAAGTATCGCAGATGCGCCTCATCACTCGGAACCGCGGCAGGGCGATGCCCGTGCTCGTGACCGCGCCCGTGATCGTCCTGGCCCTCGGCCTGGGCGGCTGCGATTTCGATCCGACCGGCATCTTCGCCGAGAAGTACAAGCCCGAGGTCATTCAGGACACGCCGGCTGACAAGCTCTACAGCGAGGGCCTGGCGAAGCTCGAGGACAGCGATTACGAGGGCGCGGTCAAGAAGTTCGACGCGCTCGACAAGCAGTATTCCTACTCCGACTGGTCTCGGAAGGCGCTTCTGATGACCGCCTTCTCGAACTACCAGGGCGCGAAGTACGACGACGCGATCAACGCCTCGAAGCGCTACCTTCAGCGCCACCCGGCGAGCAAGGACGCGGCCTACGCCCAGTACCTGATGGCGATGTCGCACTACAAGCAGATCCCGGACGTGACGCGCGACCAGGACCGCTCCGAGAAGGCGCTCGCCGCCCTGCAGGAGCTGGTGCAGCGCTACCCGACCTCGGAATACGCCACCGACGCCAAGGCCAAGATCCAGATCACCCGCGACCAGCTCGCCGGCAAGGAGATGGATGTCGGACGCTACTACCTCGAGAAGCGCAACTTCCCGGCGGCGATCAACCGCTTCCGCGACGTGGTGGCCAAGTACCAGACCACGCGCCACGCCGAAGAGGCCCTGATGCGCCTGACAGAGGCCTACATGGCGCTCGGTATCACGGGGGAGGCCCAGAATTCGGCGGCCGTGCTCGGCCACAACTTCCCGGACAGCCCCTGGTACAAGGATGCGCACGCGCTCCTCTCCAGCGGCGGCCTGGAGCCGCGCGAGGAGAAGTCCTCGTTCCTCAGCAAGATCTACAGCTCGGTGATGGGCCGCAAGACCGCCTCGGCGGAGTAGCCCGGCTCCACGATCCTGAGGCGACGGCCGGCCCGATCAGGCCGGCCGTTTGCTTTTGAGGATCCGGCGCAGGCTCCAGGCGAGGCTGCGGGCGCGCGCCGCCGCCTCCTGCCGCACCGCAGCGATACCCCGGACCGGTTCCGGCGCGGGCGTCATCGCGAGGCCCTCGGCGACGCGGATGTAGGTCTCGATCAGCCGCACGAGACCGATCACGCTGCCGTCCGGCGGCCGCGTCCAGAAGCCGTGCGCCGGGTCCTCCGGCACCAGGATCTCCCGCCGGAAATCGAATTCCGGCACGCGGACCCGCAGGAGCGGAGCGGGACGCCCGTAGAGCCGGCGCGGCGCGAAGTCGATCTCGGGCCGCTCGGCCTCCAGCAGCAGCACCCGGAAGTGCCGGAGATCCTGCGAGAGGATGCGCACGTCGATGCCGTCCGGGATCCGGGCCGTGCGGAAGCGCAGGCTGAAGGACGGGTTGCGCAGGCCGAAGCGGAGGTTCGGCAGGTCGGCCTGCACGCCGCGCCCGCGGCGTACCACGCGGCTGGCCACGCGCCGGGCCAGCGCCGTCCCCTCAGCATCCGGAGCCTCCGCGGCCGCTTCCAGCGGAGCGCCGATCCGCGCGGAGAGGTCGGCCTCGCTCATGGCGGCCCAGCCTTCGAGGATGTCCGCGACCGCCTGGGGCAGGTGGGCCGGGCGCTTGCGGATGAACAGCCGGTCGCCCGCGCGGGCCGCGCGGAAATCCTCGGCCCGGAAGGTCATGTCGGCATTGCCCGAGATGTGGGGCCAGGCCACGAAGGTGGTCTCGCGCGGCTCGATCCGGCCGGCGTGGCCCCCATCGGCCGCCAGCAGCGTCTGCAGCATGTTCTCGTCGGGGTGGACCGCCGCGCGCAGGCGCGCGGCTTCCGGCGCGGTCCGGGCCGCGGCCGCGAGATGGGCGCAGGCCTGCCGCGAGAGGATGAACCAGTTGCTGCCGTGGCGCAGGCGGGCGAGGAAGTCCGGGTCGGGTTCGACCGGCACGACCCCGAAGCTGCCGATACCGGGCAGCTCGCGGTAGTCCATGCTGAAGCGGTGGGCGATGTCCGCCTGCGAGCCCGGGTTCATCGCACCGAAGGGCGTCGCGTCGACGTAGGAGATTCCCGGCTCCAGCGCCGCCGCGAGACCGGCCTCGTCCCGCAGGCGGCAATGCTGCTCACTCAGCACCACGAGGTGCGACCAGTCCGGTCCGGCGCCGAGCGCATGGTCGATCGCCTCCAGGGTCGTGGCGACCTGCGAGTAGCCCGCCCAGGCGTAGTGCCGGCTCGGCAGCACCGCCACGTTCGGGAAGGCCTCGCCGAGGCGTCGCACCGTCTCGTGCAGGGCGGCGGGCGCCTTCGCGTCCACGTGGTAGAGCAGCCGGTGCTCCGGCCGGTAGAGCGTGCGGAACTGGTCGCGGACGCAGGCGACGGAGGCGTGGCAGGTGATGAAATAGGCCGTCATGGTCCCGTCCGGCCTCGCGGATCCGGCGCGCCGCGGCGCGAAGCCTGGCCGCCAGCCTTCTAGCGACAGGTTGCGGGGCCGGTCCAGCCGTGGGCGGGGCGTCGATTTTTCCGCGTGAAGTCCGGCGGGCTTCCGTCTAGACCACGCGCGGGACCAGATGAGGGGAACCGGACAGACGCATGCTCGCGCAGCTTGCGATCCGCGACATCGTTCTGATCGACAAGCTCGAGCTGAACTTTCGCGACGGACTGAGCGTCCTCACCGGGGAGACGGGTGCGGGCAAGTCGATCCTGCTCGACGCCTTCGCGCTGGCGCTGGGCGGGCGCGGCGACGGCCGCCTCGTGCGCCACGGCGAGGGCCAGGGCGCCGTCACGGCAGTGTTCGACGTCGGGCTCGACCACCCGGCCCGCCGGATCGCCGCCGAGGCCGAGATCGACACCGAGGGCGACCTGATCCTGCGCCGCACCCAGATGGCGGACGGGCGCACCCGCGCCTTCGTCAACGACCAGCCGGTGGGCGTGCAGGTGCTCCGGGCGATCGGCGCGGCCCTCGTCGAGATCCACGGCCAGCACGACGACCGGGCCTTGTCGGACGCCGCGACGCATCGCGCGATCCTCGACGCCTTCGGCGGGCTGCAGGGCCCCCTCGCCGCGGTGACGGAGGCGGCCAGGCGCGTGCGCGGCGCGCGCGGCGCCCTCGAGAGCCACCGCGCCCGCGTCGAGGCGGCCCGCAAGGAGGTCGATTTCCTGCGCCACGCCGTCGAGGAGCTGGCCGAGCTCGATCCGAAGCCCGGCGAGGAGGCCCAGCTCGCCGAGCGCCGCACGGTGATGCAGCAGAGCGAGAAGGTCGCCCGCGACCTCAACGAGGCGCTGGAGGCCGTCGGCGGCTCGCATTCGGGCGTGCCGCACCTCTCCGCCGCGATCCGCAAGCTGGAGCGGCGCGCGGCCCAGCTGCCGGCGCTGGTCGACCCTTGCATCGCGGCGATCGACGCGGCGCTCAACGCCCTCGACGAGGCGCGCGCAGTGCTCGACGCGGCGGTCGCCGAGACCGAGTTCGACCCGCGCGAGCTGGAGCGGGTGGAGGAACGCCTGTTCGCGCTGCGCGCGGCGTCGCGCAAGTACAACGTGCCCGCCGACGACCTCGCGGCCTTGCGCGAGCGCTACGTCGCCGACGTCGCGGCAATCGACGCGGGCGAGGAGGCGCTCTCCGGGCTGGAACAGGCCCTCGCCGAGGCCGACGCGCTCTACGTCAAGGCCGCCGAGAAGCTCTCGGCCGGGCGGCGGCGCGCCGCCAAGCAGCTCGACGCCGCCGTGAAGGCCGAGCTGCCGCCGTTGAAGCTGGAGCGCGCCCGCTTCATCACGGAGATCACCTCCGACCCGGAGGCGCGCGACCCCGCCGGCACCGAGCGGGTGGAGTTCTGGGCACAGACGAATCCCGGCACGCGGCCCGGCCCGATGATGAAGGTGGCCTCGGGGGGCGAATTGTCCCGCTTCATGCTCGCGCTCAAGGTGGTGCTCGCCGACAAGGGCTCGGCCCCGACCCTGATCTTCGACGAGATCGACACCGGCGTCGGCGGCGCGGTGGCCGACGCGATCGGCGCCCGCCTCGCCCGGCTCTCGGCCACCGTGCAGGTGGTCTGCGTCACCCACGCGCCCCAGGTCGCGGCCCGGGCGCAGACGCATTTCCTGATCGCCAAGGCGCCCGTGAAGGGCAGCGACCGCGTCTCCACCCGCGTGACCACGCTGCCCGCCGAGGCGCGCCGCGAGGAGATCGCCCGGATGCTCGCGGGCGCCAGCGTGACCGACGAGGCCCGCGCCGCCGCCGTCAGCCTGCTCCAGGCGGCGACCGGCTAGCGGCCCGCGCCGGACGAGCCGCATGCCGCGACTCAGGGACACCTACTTCTTCCTGCTGGAGAACCCGGAGCACCGCAGCTTCGAGGCCTGCTGGCAGCTCTTCGACTACCGGACACGCAGCTTCGCGCGCGCCGTCTACGAGGATGCACGGCGCTTCCGCTTCGCGACCGAGGCGCACGCCTACAAGGACTGGCTGACGCACGGGCGGGCGCTCGGCCTGCGCTTCGCACCGGGCAAGGACACGCTCCTCAAGATCATCCTGAAGGTGAAGGACGAGCCGGTCCTGCTACCGCGGTGGATCGCCTATCACGCGGACATCGTCGGCCACCACAACCTCATCATCATGGATTGCGGCTCGACCGACCCCGAGCACCTGCGCGTCCTGGAGGCGTACCGGCGGCGGGTCCTGATCGTCGGATACGAAAGGTACTACGACACGATCCACGACACGGTCGGGAACGCCGCCTTCTACCACCTCATCGAGAAGAACTGCCGCTACGTCGCTGTGCTGGACGCGGACGAGTTCCTGTTCGGCCGGCGCGCCGGGACGATCGGCCCCGACAACGTTCTGCCGGTGCTGCGGGAGGGCAACGAGGGCGTCCATGCCGGGACCTGGTTCCCGAACGTCGCGTCGCCCGAGGAGGGGGCGGACGGGCCGGACTGGTCGCGGCCGATCCGGTTCGACATGTCGGCGGATTCCATCGGCCACGGCACCTTCGCGGGCAAGGCCGTCGTCCGCTCGGACCTGTGCCGGGCGGTCAGGCATGTCGGGCACAATCTCCACGAGCCGCAGGTGGCCGCGCGGCTGGGACCCGGCTCCTTCGGGCGCCTCGGGATCCTGCACGTCTCGCGCCTCGGGCGGGCGGCGACCCGGACGAGGATCCTGAAGCACCTGCATGCCCGCGCCATCGTGCCCCCGACGATCAGGGGGCTCGCGGAGGTCGAGCGCCACCTCCGGCAGCGCGTCCGGGAGGGTGGGCTCGACGCCGGCGCGCGGCACTACGTGGACCTGTTCCTCGACGCGGGCGCGCCGGCGGCGGAACCGTCCGCAACCTTCAGCACGGCCCTGATCGGTGGGGCGCGTTCGGAACGGAATGCCGATCTGGACCGACAGCTCGCGACCTTCGATTTCACACGGTTCCTCCCGCACTGAGTGGCCGGGCGGCAACACCCGCACGGATAGCGATCGCGGCTCGCAACCGGCCCCGCGGCGGCGCGTCATGCTTAACGTGAGGTTCCTGTTTACGGGTCGTTAAGCCTGTTTGCCGATCCTCGCAGAACAGCCGTCGGCCCGGCGGCGATACCGGGCGTTGCGTTTCTCGGAGGGGCCAGGATGAGCCGAGCCGCTATCGAAACGAAGCCTGACGAGAACGCCGCCCCGCCCTGCGAGGCCGACGCGGCCCAGAGCGTCGACACGCTGCATCTCGGCCTCACGCTGCGCTCGCTCTACGAGGACAGCATCGACAGGCAGCCGATCCCCGACTGCCAGATCGATCTCATCCTGCGCCTGCGCAGCAAGGAGCGGGCTCTGCGCCGCGCCAACTGAGAGAGGGGCGACGCTACCAGCGCCGCGCCCCGGGACCGCGCTTGTACTCCGCGGCGCGGATCATCGTCATCACCCGGTCGAGGCTGGCCAGAAGCGCGGTCTCCTCGTCCCGGGCGCGTGCGGCCTCGTTCGGATCGGGGCTGAAGCGCTGGCGCGCCTGCGCGAGCGCCAGGGCGCGTTCGAGGGCCTCGCGCTCCTCGTGCAGCGCCAGGAAGGCGCCGTCCGCGTCGGCGGCCTGATCGGGCAGAAGCGTGCCCACGTCGGTCGAACTCCGCTGGCTCGCGCGGCGCTGGCAGCGCCGCAGACCCGGGGAGAACGCGCGACCGAGCCGAAGCGTGCCAAATGCTGCGCCGCAAACTGATTTCCGCCGCGCGCGCGAGCCCTGTCATCCGTCTGTCACGTCCGTGTCATACCGCCGCATCGGCCAGGCCATAAGCGCTGTGGCGGCCGGAGCTTTCGGCCGATCGCAGGACGGCCGGGGATCCGGACACGCCCCGAGCCACATGTACCTGGCGCCCGGAATTCGGCGGCAACGGAGATTCACGTGAAGCCTTTCACCTACGCGCTCGCCCTGGGGCTGGCCACGGCCCAGCTCGTCCTGCCCGCCCGTGCCGCCGACATCACCGGTGCCGGCGCCACCTTTCCGTTCCCGGTCTACTCGAAGTGGGCCGAGGCCTACCGCAAGGAGACCGGCAACGGCCTGAACTATCAGTCGATCGGCTCCGGCGGCGGCATCAAGCAGATCCAGGCCAAGACGGTCGATTTCGGCGCCACCGACGCGCCGCTGAAGGGCGCCGCCCTCGAGAAGGACGGCCTCGTCCAGTTCCCGACCGTGATGGGCGGCGTCGTCACGGTGGTGAACATCCCCGGCGTCGAGCCCGGCAAGCTCAAGCTCACGGGCGAGCTCGTGGCGGACATCTACGCCGGCAAGATCACCAAGTGGTCCGACCCGAAGATCGCCGCGCTCAACGAGGGCCTGAAGCTGCCCGACGCGACGATCACCCCGGTCTACCGCTCGGACGCGTCGGGCACGACCAACATCTTCACCACCTACCTCTCCCAGGTCTCCGACGGCTGGAAGAAGGAGTACGGCGCGGCCACCACCGTGTCCTGGCCGACCGGCCAGGGCGGCAAGGGCAACGAGGGCGTCACCGCCACCGTCAAGCAGGTCCCGAACGCCATCGGCTACGTCGAGTCGGCCTACGCCAAGCAGAACAAGCTCAGCCACACGCTGATCCAGAACAAGGCCGGCAAGTTCCCGCAGCCCGACGACAAGTCGTTCCAGGCCGCCGCCGCCAGCGCCGACTGGAAGGCCCAGCCCGGCTTCGGCATCTCGCTGACCAACCAGGCCGGCGACGAGGCGTGGCCGATCACCGCCGCGACCTTCATCCTCGTCCACAAGGACGCGGCCGACGCGGCGAAGTCCGCCGAGGTGCTGAAGTTCTTCAACTGGGCCTACAAGAACGGGGACACGATGGCCTCCGAGCTCGACTACGTGCCGCTGCCGGACAACGTCGTCGCGCAGATCCACGAGGAGTGGAAGAGCGTGAAGGGCAAGGACGGCAAGCCCGTCCTCGGCAGCATGTAGGGACAGACCGGGGCGGCCCCGCCGCCCCGCGACCAATGTCCGGCCCAAGCCCGGTCCGAGCCCGGGCGTGGTCGGCCGGCATCTCACCCCGGACCGGGGAGGGATGCGCGCCTGCAGCCGACGGTCCGCCCTCGCGCCGGTCGCCGCCGCGCGCTAAACGCCCAACCCGGTGACGAGAACCGCGGATGACCACCTTGACCGATCAGATCGCGCTGGCCGAGACACGCAGCGTCGCGCGCCGCCGGGGCCCGAGTCGGGGCACCGACGCCCTCTTCCGCGGGGCAGCCTACGCCTCCGCCCTGCTGGTGCTGCTGGTGCTCGCCGGCATCCTGGGTTCGATCCTCTACGGCGGCTGGCCCGCCTTCCGGGAATTCGGCTTCGGCTTCCTCACCTCCAGCGCCTGGAACATCGGCACCGAGCAGTACGGCGCCCTCGTCGCGGTGATCGGCACGCTGGCCTCGGCGCTGCTCGCCCTCGTGATCGGCGTGCCGATCTCGCTCGGCATCGCGGTCTACCTGACGCAGCTCTGCCCCGGCTGGGCAAGGAAGCCCGTCGGCATGACGATCGAGCTGCTCGCGGCCGTGCCCAGCATCATCTACGGCATGTGGGGCCTGTTCATCTTCGCCCCGCTCTTCGCCCGCTTCGTGCAGGTGCCGGTCTCGAACCTCGTCGAGGGCATGCCGCTCGTCGGCACCCTGTTCTACGCGCGCGTGCCCTCGGGGGTCGGCATCCTCACCGCCGGCATCATCCTGGCGATCATGATCGTGCCCTTCGTGGCCTCGATCGCCCGCGACATGCTCGACCAGATCCCGACGATCCTGCGCGAGAGCGCCTACGGCATCGGCTGCACCACCTGGGAGGTGGTGCGCCACGTGCTGGTGCCGCAGGCCTCGGTCTCGATCATCGGCGCGATCATGCTGGGGCTCGGCCGCGCGCTCGGCGAGACGATGGCGGTCACCTTCGTGATCGGCAACGCCAACCGGCTCTCGGCCTCGATCTTCGACCCGGGCTCCACCATCGCGTCGCGCATCGCCAACGAGTTCAACGAGGCGGACGGCATGCAGCTCAACGCCCTGATGGCGCTCGGCTGCATCCTCTTCGTCATCACCTTCATCGTCCTCATCATCGCCCGCCTGCTGACGCGGCGCGCCAAGGTCGCCTGAGGAGGCAAGCTGTGGACGCCGCCAACACCCTCGCAGCGC
>NZ_LSIX01000276.1:0-1528 GCF_001556475.1 Methylobacterium sp. CCH5-D2
GCGCGAGGGTCGCGGCGGCGGCGCCCGCGAGCCGTCCGCGGGACCCGGACCCGCCGAGGCCCCCGTCGCGCCAGTCCTGCAGGCCGGCGCGGAACCGCCGGAGGCGATCCTGCGCCCCTTCGTGCCGTGCGGGCGCCTCCGCGACGGCGCCCGCGGCCCCGGGATCGGCAGGCTCCGCGCCGCGGCTCCTGTCGAGGCGCGCCCGCAGGTCGGCGAAGGCCGCGGCCGCGGACTGGGCGAGCGCGCGGCCCTGCTCCGAGGAGCGCTCGGCGAGCGCGCGGGCCCGCTCGGACTGGGTCTCGACGAAGCGCGCGGTCGCGGCCCGCATCTCGGCGGCGTTGGCCCCGAGGCCGGATTCGGGCGCGGGCTCCGCCGGGGCGGGGGCGGCCTCCGGCGGCAGGAACAGGGCCGGATGACGCTCGGCGATCTCGTCGATGAGGTCGGCGAGCGTCATCGGCGGCGCGGTTGCGCCCTCGGCGCCCTCGGCGGTCGCCGCGCGCGTGCGCGGCAGGCCGTGCCGGTCGATCACCCGGTAGCCGGGCTGTCCCTCCGCCGGCTCGACCGCGGCGGCGGCCAGGAGTTCGAGCGTGCGCAGCGCCACGGGGCGGGGGCGGCGGCGCTCGATCTCCGCACGGATCTGCGTCTGCAGCCCGGCCCGCTCCGCGCCGTCGAGCACGGGACGCTGCGCCTCCGTGCCCTCCACTTTCTCCGCCGCTGTCGCGCCTGAAACCGCCATGGGGTCCGATCTAAGCATCCTTGAGCGGAGTGTCCCGCGGGTCCGGCGAAAAAATGATGCGGACGTCCGATCCGGGACCGGCGCGCGTCAGGCGCTCCGGCCGGCGCCGGCCGTCCCGGCGCTCGCCGAGCCGCGGTGCAGGACCCGGCTCGTCTCGGAGACGATCACCGGACGCGGCCCCGCGAGGCTCACCTCCAGCACCACCTCGGCGATTCCCTCCGAGACGGCGCCGCGGCTCGGGCTCGCCGCCCGGAAGGCGACCTCGGCCCGCACCACGCAGGTCGCCAGCGCCCCGTTGCAGAAGGTGCGCATGCCGCGCGGCTCGTAGCGCCGCTCCGGCCAGCGCCGGGCGAAGTCCCGCTTCTCCGCCATCACGGCACGCAGGCTCACGGTGCGGCCGTGGAAGCGCACCTGATCCCCGTAGAAGCGCGGGGCGCTCGCCACGATCGCCGGGCCGGGCGCCGAGACCGCGTCGAAATAATCCGCCGCGAGGCCCTGCGCGGCGCCCGCCCAATCGCCGAGGCGCGGCTCGACCCGCGCGGCGGCGGGCGGGACGGGCGCGGCCTGGACGGGCGGCGTGTCGGCGAGCCGGCGCTGGCGGCGGTGGCGCTCCAGACGGCGCTCGGGCCGCTCCGGACGCTCGGCGTGCCGCCCGCCCCGTGTGGTCCGCGCGGCGCTCCGTTCCCGCGCCGGCCCGGTCTCCGTCTCCGCCGGAACGGCCCGCGCCTGCGGCACGGCGGAGGGGGCGGCCGCGGGCGCGGCCGGCTCCGGCCGACTCTCGGCGGGCCTAGA
>NZ_LSIX01000277.1:0-1821 GCF_001556475.1 Methylobacterium sp. CCH5-D2
CTGAAACGTCGTCCCCTCTCCCGACCCTTGCTGACGCAAGGGCCACCCTCCCCCGCAGAGGGGGGAGGGAGAGCGCGCGTTGCCTGCGCCCTCCTGGCATCGCTCCTTCTGACTCTCTGTGCGACTCTCACGGCCGCCGCGGCCGAGCAGCCCGCCCGGCCGCGCCTCTGTCCGGAGGACGCGCCCGAGGGCGTGCGCCTGCCCCCTCGGCCGGGCTGCGGGCAGGCCGCGCCGCAGGCCCGCGGATCGGAGGGGTTCCGCGATCTGGGCAACGGTGTGAAGGTCCGGATCGGCGGCCGGGTCGGCGCCGATTACGACATGCGGCGCTGAGGCCACGCGATGCTGCTCGTCCTCGGCCTCGCGGCCTGCCTCGGCCTCTGGTGGCTCTCGAAGAACCGGAACCGCCTCGACCCGCGGCTCACCGGCCGCCTCGTCCGCCGCGCCGCGACCTGGGGGATGCTGGGCCTTGCCGCCGTCTTCCTGCTGCGCGGGCAGATTGGGCCGGCCCTCGTCCTCGGGCTGCTGGGGGTCTGGCTGCTGGAGGGGCCGGAACGGGTGGGCCAGCGCCTCGCGCGCCTCGTCTCCGACCGGCTCGCGTCCGGTCCCTTCGGTGCTCTGTTCGGGGGCCTGGGCGGGTCCAGGCGTCGTGGGGCCGAGCCCGACCCGCGCCGCTTCCGCTCGCGCCTCGTCGAGGTCGCGCTGGGCCCGGACGGCACGGTGATGGGCGGGCAGGTCGCCGGCGGTCGCCGGGCGGGGACCGACCTCGACGCGCTGGCGCTGCCGGAGCTGATGAGCCTGCGCCGCGCCTGCGCCGCGCAGGATCCGGACGGCGTCCGCCTGCTAGACGCGTATCTGGACCGCCGGCGTCCCGGCTGGCGTGTAGACGCTGAGGCTGATCGCGACCCGGGGCCGCGCCGTCCGCCGCAGCCAGGGGCGATGACGGAGCAGGAGGCGTACCAGGTCCTGGGGCTTGAGCGCGGGGCGGCCCTGGAGGAGATCCGGGCGGCGCACCGGCGCCTCATGAAGGCGGCCCACCCCGACCAGGGAGGAAGCGCCGAGCGGGCGGCCCGCATCAACGCGGCCCGCGACAGGCTGACGTACCGACATCGCTGATACTCCACGCGCGTTGTCGAGGATCTGCACAAGGTCTCGATGGCGCTCGGCCAGTACGCGACCGGGCACACGGCCGCGGGCGCCGGGCCCGCGGGTCGTCTCGCGATGCGCGCCGCGGCCTCGCCGCGGGGAGCGGGTCAGCTGCGGGTGGCGAAGCAGCTGAAGCCGCCGCGCTTGAGCGCGGCGCAGGCGTCCTGGGCGGATTCCTGCTCGGAGAAGCCCGAGAAGCGGGCGCGGTAGAGCGTGGCGCCGCCGTGCTCGACCTTCACCGTGTAGGGCGCGGCCTTGGCGAGCGTGCCGCCGATCTTCGCGCGTGCCTCGGACAGCATCGCCCGGGCCTTGCCCTCGTCGTCCATGGCGCCGAGCTGGATCACCCAGGCGGTCGGCGTCACCTTCGGGCCGTTGGCCAGCACCGGCTTCGGGGCCTCGGCGCGGGAGGCGGGCGCCTCGACCGAGGCCAGGCGGGCGTCGGACTTGGAGCCGCCCGGGAAGGGGCTCTGACCCGAGGTCGCCGCGTAGGCCTGGGCGGACCTCGGCAGAGCGCGGGCCCCGTAGCCGCCGCTGCCCGGCGTCGCGGTCGAGCGGCCCGGCGTGATGTCCATCGGCTCGGTGGACGCCGTGGTCTCGACCTCGTCGTCGGCGGAGGCGAGCTGCGTGCGGGTGCGCGAGACGCCGTCGGCGACGACCGCCGGCCGGGCGCGCTCGGCG
>NZ_LSIX01000278.1:0-6337 GCF_001556475.1 Methylobacterium sp. CCH5-D2
GGGGAGGGTGGCCCCCGAAGGGGGTCGGTCGGGACGAAGTCCCGCAGAGAGGGGACCCCAGTTTCCGGCACGGGGGCGGCCCGCATGAAGGGCACCGCCCAATCCTGCACCGTCGCTCCCCTCTCCCGACCCGGCCTGACGGCCGGCCCACCCTTCCCCGCAGAGGGGGGAGCTTCGTGCTTTGCCGTGTTGAGCCCCGTACACGAGAACACCTGACCCGGAGGATACGATGAGCGGCACGCTTGGCGGTAAAACCCTGTTCATCACCGGCGCCTCGCGCGGCATCGGCCTCGCCATCGGCCTGCGGGCCGCGTGCGACGGCGCGAACGTGGCGATCGCCGCCAAGACGGCCGAGCCGCACCCGAAGCTGGAGGGCACGATCTACAGCGCCGCCGACGCCATCGAGCGGGCCGGCGGCCGGGCGCTCCCGCTCGTCGTGGACGTGCGCGACGAGGAGGCGGTGCAGGGCGCCCTCGAGCGGACGGCGCAGCATTTCGGCGGCCTCGACATCGTGGTCAACAATGCCAGCGCGATCTCGCTGACCCCGACGCCGCAGACGGAGATGAAGCGCTTCGACCTGATGCACCAGATCAACACGCGCGGGACCTACATGGTCTCGAAATACGCGATCGCCCATCTGGAGAAGTCCGAGAACCCCCACATCCTGATGCTGTCGCCGCCCCTCGACATGGCGGAGCAGTGGTTTGCCCCCCACCTCGCCTACACGATGGCGAAGTTCGGCATGTCGCTCTGCGTGCTCGGCCTCGCGGGCGAGCTGCGCCGGAAAGGCATCGCGGTGAACGCGCTCTGGCCGCGCACCACCATCGCGACCGCCGCGATCGAGAACCTGCTCGGCGGCGAGGCGATCATGCGGGCGAGCCGCACGCCCGAGATCATGGCGGACGCCGCCCACGCCTTGTTCCTGAAGGACGCGCGGGCGCATACCGGGCAGTTCCTGATCGACGACACCTTCCTGGCGGGCGAGGGCGTCACGGACTTTTCAAAATACCGCGTCACACCCGGGATACCCCTTGCGCCGGACTTCTTCGTGCCGGATGCGAGCCCACCCCCTCCCGGCGCGCTCGACTGAGCCGCCCGACCCCTGAGCCCCGCGTGATCTTCATCCACCAGCCGGTCACCGGTACCGGCCAGACGCAGCTCGAGCGCCGCGCCCTCGAACTCCAGGACCCCATCCCCGACGACACGGTCTGGCTCGATCTCGTCCGCCCGAGCCGCGAGGAGGAGCTGAAGGTCGAGGGGTTCTCCGGGATCGAGGTTCCGACCCGCGAGGAGATGAAGGACATCGAGCCCTCCGAACTGCTCTACGTGGAGGACGGGGCGCGCTACATGACGGGCCGCGTGCTCTCGAAGGTGAGCGATTCCGACGAGCCGGGGCTTGCCGGCATCACCTTCGTGCTGCGCGGCAACCGGCTCGTCACCGTGCGCTACGAGGAGCCGCAGGCCTTCCGGATGTACACGCAGCGCGCCGGCCGGGCGACCGGCAACGGGCCGACGAGCGTGGTCTCGGGCGAGTCGATCCTGGCCGGGCTGATCGAGGCGGTGATCGACCGGGCGGCGGACGTGCTCCAGCTCCAGGGCGAGCGCATCGACCGGCTCTCCCGCAAGATCTTCGAGGAGCAGGATGACCCCTCCGCCCGCAACACGGCCCTGCAGGAGACCCTGCGGGCGCTCGGGCGCCACAACGACCTGATCTCGAAGCAGCGCGAGAGCCTCGTCTCGATGGAGCGCATCCTGCTCTCGCTGTCGGCGACCTACCGCACCAACAAGGCGCCCCGGGAACTCCGCGAGGACGTGCGCTCGACCCTGCGCGACCTGCAGTCGCTCGAGGAGCACGCCACCTTCCTGTCGACCAAGATCAACTTCCTGCTCGACGCCACCCTCGGACTCGTGAACCTCGAGCAGAACAACATCATCAAGCTGTTCTCGGTCATGGCGGTGGTGTTCATGCCCCCGACCCTGATCGCCTCGATCTACGGCATGAACTTCAAGACGATGCCGGAGCTCGACCTGCCCTTCGGCTACCCGATGGCGGTGGTGATGATGATCGTGGCTGCCGTCCTGCCCTACGCCTTCTTCCGCTGGAAGCGCTGGCTCTAGGCCGATGTGCGGGCGCTTCTTCATCGCGCAGGCGCCGGAGGTGTTCGCCGAGGCCTACGGCTACCCGGAGCGCCCGAATTTCCCGGCCCGCTACAACGTGGCGCCGACCCAGCCCGTGCCGGTGGTGCTGCACGAGAACGGCGGGCGCCACTTCCGGCTGGTGCGCTGGGGGTTCTGGCCGGGCTGGCTGAAGGACCCGAAGGGCTTCCCGCTCGTCATCAACGCCCGGGTCGAGACCGTGCTGGAGAAGGCGACCTTCCGCGGCGCGATCCGGCATCGGCGGTGCGTCTTCCTGGCCGACGGCTTCTACGAGTGGCGCCGTGAGGGCACGGGCCGCGCGGCCACCAAGACGCCCTTCCTGATCCGCCGGGCCGACGGGGCGCCGATGGCCTTGGCCGGCCTCTGGGAGGCCTGGATGGGCGCCGACGGCTCCGAGATCGACACCGCCGCCATCGTCACCACGGGCGCGAACGGCACGCTCGCGGCGATCCACGACCGGATGCCGGCGATCCTGGCGCCCGATCAGGTGGAAGGCTGGCTCGACGCGCGCACGACCGACGCGGGCGGCGCCGCCGCGCTCTGCCGCCCCTGCCCGGACGCGTGGCTGCGGATGGACCCGGTGAGTCCGCGGGTCAACGACGCGCGCAACGACGATGCCGGACTGATCGAGCCCGTGGCGCGGCCGCGGGCGGGGACGCCCGAGCCCGGCGGGCCCTCCGCTTCGAGGCCGCGCTCCTCCGACGAGGACGGGCAGGGGAGCCTGTTCTGAGAGCGGATCACGGTCGCCGGTGGGGCGTCAGCCCTGCCAGAACGGCTTGATCATCTCGGCGCGCAGGCGGAACGGGTCGAGGCCGGCCTCGCGGACCTGATCCGGGTGCAGTGCGGCGAGCGCCCGCCGGGCGCGGATGCGGCCGAGCCAGAGGCGCAGCAGCCCGGCGCGGGCGGATTCCGCGCGCTCGGGACGGGTTCGCGCGCAGGACGGGGACAGGGACGTGACGGCCATGGCCGATACTCCGTTCGGGGGTCAGGGCAGTCCGGCCGGGATTGCGCGGGCAGGATTGATCCGATACGCATATCGGATCAATCGAAACATTGACCTCGGAGCAATTATGGGGGCGGCCGATTTCCGGGACGTGGCCGACGCCGTGGCGGCGGAGATCGCCGCGGGCGCCCTCAGACCCGGCGACCGCCTGCCGCCGCAGCGGGACTTCGCCTACCGGCGCGGCATCGCGGTCTCCACGGCGAGCCGCGTCTACGCGGAACTCGCCCGGCGCGGCCTGGTGACGGGCGAGGTCGGGCGCGGCACCTACGTGCGCTCCGACCTGAACGGCCCGGGACCGATCCAGCCGGAGCCGCCGCCCGCCGCGATCGATCTCCAGCGCACGCATTCCCGTCTGCCCGAGCAGGAGGCAATGCTGGTCGAGACCTTGGCGGCGTTGGCACGCGCGGGCGCGGCTGAGGCGGCCTTGACGCATTTCGGCCCGGCCGGCACGCCCGTCGCCCGCCGGATCGCTGCCGCCTTCCTGGCGCGGGACGGCTACGCGCCGGACCCGGAGGGCCTGCTCTTCACCGGCAACGGGCGGCAGGCGCTGGCCGCCGCGCTCGCCGCGCTGGCGCCGCCCGGCGAGCGCATCGGCTGCGAGCCGCTGACCTACCCGGTCGCGAAGGGCATCGCCGCCCGCCTCGGCATCGCGCTGGTGCCGTTGGCGATGGATTCGGAGGGCGTGCGGCCCGAGTCGATCCTGCAGGTGCACCGCGCAACGCCGCTCTCCGGACTCTACCTGCAGCCGACGCTGCAGAACCCGCTCGGCGCCACCATGGGGCCGGGCCGGCGCGCCGAGATCGCCGCGGTGCTGGCCCGGACCGGGCTCACGGCGATCGAGGACACGGTCTACGGCTTTCTCTCCGACGCCCGGCCGATCGCGGGGCTCGCGCCCGCCCGCACGATCCTGATCGACAGCCTCTCGAAGCGGGTGATGCCGGGGCTGACGATCGGGCTCGTCGCGAGCCCGCCCGACCTCGTGGACCGGCTCGCGGCCTCGGTCCGGCAGGGGGGCTGGTCTGCCATGGGCCTGCCGCTCGCCGCGGGCGTGCGGTGGATGGGCGACGGATCGGCCGCGCGCCTCGTCGCGGCCAAGCGGGCGGACGCGGCGGCGCGGCAGGTGATCGCCCGCGCGAGCCTCGCGGGCCTCGCGGTCGCCGGAGATGCATCGGCCTACCATCTCTGGCTGGAACTGCCCGAGACGTGGCGGGCCGAGGCCTTCGCGGCGGCTGCGCTCCGCCGCGGCATCGCGCTGATCCCGGCCGCGTCCTTCGCGGTCAATCCGGGGCATGCCCCGAACGCGGTGCGGCTCGCCCTGGCGGTCCCGCCGCGCGAGGCCCTGGCGCGCGCCCTCGACGACCTGCGCCGCCTCGCGCTCGCCGGGGACGACCACGCGGTCGAATAGAGTTCGGTACTGGATCCGGGGTCGCGAGAGGTTGGCGGGATCAGGATCGCAAGAGCATTTTTTGTCCAGCCGGAGAAGTCCGGAGGAATTGACATGAAATCGGCGGCGAACCGAATGAATCCGCGTCCGGATCTCGGTATTTGCTCGTCGTCTGTCCAGTAGGTCTTAAGATGTCATTAAGTCCGGATCGGCCAGAAACATCCGGTACGAACCGGAATCCACGCTCATGCCGCGCCTGTCAAACATCAAGATCCTGCCCAAGCTCGCCAGCGTCATCGTTCTCATCGGCGTGATCGTGGGAGGATGCGTCTGGTACGCGCAGTCGCGCATGAGCCAGATCGACGACGCCTACAGCCTGTTCATCGTTCGCGAGGCCAAGGCGGTGGCCACCTCGCGCCGGGTCAACCGGTACGTGTTCGAGCTCAACTACTGGGTCTACCGCGTCATCGCCGAGACCGACGCGGCGCAAATGCAGGCCGCCAACCGGGGCTTCGATGCGGCCCTGCCCGCGCTGAAGACCGCTCTCGCCGAACTCCCCGAGCAGGCGCCGACCTTCGCCCGGCGGGTCGCCGAGCAGACGGGCCGCATCGAGCGGTTCGTGACGGAGGTGAGCGAGGTGCGCCGCCTCGGCACCCTCAACCGGAACGCCGAGGCGCTCGATCTCGTGCACGGCGCCATCGATCCGACCTTCTCCGCCCTGGTGCAGGAAGGTGCCAAGCTGACCGACGACATCGCGACATACATGGAGAACGGCTCGAACGGCCTGACCGATCAGACCAACGCCACCCGCCTGACCCTGATGATGTTCAGCGCGCTCGGCATGGTGATCGGTCTCCTCGCCGCGGCTCTGGTGGCGATGAACGGAATCACGCGCCCGCTCGGCAACCTGGTCTCCGTGCTCCAGCGGATGGCGCGAGGCGAGACCGAGGCGGAGATCCGCGAGGCCGCGCGCGGGGACGAGATCGGCGCGGTGGGCCGGGCGGTCGAGGGGATCAAGGCGATGGTGGCGCGCAAGGCCGCCGAGGAGGCCGAGGTCAGGCAGCGCGCCGACGAGGTCGCGGCGGCCGAGCGCCGCCGCACGATGATCGAGCTGGCCGACGGCTTCGAGCGCGCGGTCGGCGGCATCGTCGGCACCGTTTCCTCCTCCGCGACCGAGCTGCAGGCCACCGCCCAGCAGATGACGGCGACCGCGGCCGAGACGGCCTCGCAGTCCACCACCGTCGCGGCCGCGGCCGAGGAGGCCGCCTCGAACGTCGGCACGGTGGCGGCGGCGGCCGAGGAACTCGGCGCCTCGGTGCAGGAGATCGGCCGCCAGGTGCGGGGCTCGGCGGATCTCGCCCAGGGCGCCGTCGGCGAGGCCGACCAGACCGCCGCCCTCGTCCAGGCGCTGCGGGCGACCTCGGCCCGGATCGGCGACATGGTCGGCCTGATCTCCAACATTGCCTCGCAGACGAACCTCCTGGCGCTCAACGCGACCATCGAGGCGGCGCGCGCCGGCGAGGCCGGCCGCGGCTTCGCGGTGGTGGCCGCCGAGGTGAAGGCGCTGGCCTCCCAGACGGCCAGGGCGACCGACGAGATCGCCGGCCAGATCGGCGAGATCCAGGGCGTGACGGATCGGGCGGTCTCGGCCATCGGCGCGATCACCGGGCGCATCCGCGAGATCAGCGGTGTCGCCGCGAGCATCGCGGCGGCTGTCGAGCAGCAGGGGGCGGCGACGCAGGAGATCGTGCGCAACGTGGCCCAGGCCGCGGCCGGCACGGGCGAGGTCACGC
>NZ_LSIX01000279.1:0-3809 GCF_001556475.1 Methylobacterium sp. CCH5-D2
GGCGGGCCGCCCCGACGACAAGTCCGAGCCGGCCCAGGGCGCCGCAGCGGGCTCCGCGACGAGCGTCGGCGCGGGCGGCCTCACCGGCTCCGGCGCGACCGAGGCCGGCGCCCGCCGCACCGACGGCAGGGCACCTGCGCCGGCCGCCGAGCGGGGCGGCGCCACCGCCCCGGCCCCCGGCACCACGCGCTGAGCAGGGGACGTGGGCCCGGGGCCAGGACGGCCCGGCCCCGGCGCGCTACTGCGAGCGGCGGCCGAACGAGACCGCGTAGGCCTGGACGCGGGCGTCGATGAGCGGATCGTCCGACACCTCGATCCCGTCCGTGAGGGCGTTCGGCATGAAGAGCAGGGCCTTCTCGGCCTCGCGGCTGTTGGGCACGGCCTTGGCGACCGTCAGGGTGCCGAGGTCGATCGTCCGGCGGTCGTCGGGCCAGGGCTTGGTGGCGTCGTTGGTCGGGTCGCCGGCCTCGGCGAGCTGCGCCAGCACCCGGAAGCGGGCGGGCTCCTTCGCCAGCCGCGGGCCGATCTCCGCCATCAGGTAGCCCGGATCCCGCTTGGCGGCTTCCTCGGGCGGGAGGATCTCCTCGCCCTCGACCGGCACGAAGCGGTAGCGGAAGGCCTGGCGCTTGCCGTCCTTGTCCACGAAGACGAAGGCGTTCACCCCGTTATAGGTCTGGCGGGCGAAGCTCGACGGGGTCTGGGCGGTCTTGCCGGCCGTGGCGGCGGCCGGGTGAGAGGCGGTGAACTTCTCCAGCGCCGTCGGTCGCGGCGCGTCCGGCCCGCTCTCGGAGACGGCCTTCAGGAGGTCGCGGAACTCCTCGCCCGTGGCGACGGGGAAGTACTTCAGGGCGTTGACGACGACGTCCATCTCCGTGTCGTCGGCGAGCTTGAACTTCAGCGCCATGCCGTGCGGGTTGGCGTTGGCCGCACCGTCCGGGATGGTCGGGACGCCGGTGGCGTCCGAGAAGCGGACCGTCACGGGCACGGCCGGCCCCTGGAACAGGGAGGCCTTGCTGATCTTGGCGGCCTCAGGAGAGGGCGTGAAGCTGCCCTCGGCGACCACGCCCTTGGCGTGGTTGGCCCTGAAGCCCGGATGCTTGCCGAACAGCTTGTTCATCACGTCGATGGTCTGCTCGGCGGTCGAGGCGTCGTTCGAGGCGTCCTGGGCGGAGGCCGCGCTTCCCACCGCGAGAGCGAGGGCGACGCCGGTGGCGAGCGCGCGTGCGATCTTGAAGTGCCGCATGAAGGACCTCCGACAACCTTGGCCTGCGTGAGGCCGGCTGGTTCAACTTACGAGCTGTTCATAAGGGGCAAACCGGATCGCGCACAACCGGCCCCTTGCCGCGCCACCGACACGCCCGCGTGAGACTTGGCCGAGATGACGCGGCGCTGCCGGCTTCGGGGGCGGAAGCCTGGACCCGCACGGCACCCGTCCCAGTTCACCCCGGGGGGTGAGCGGCCAGGGAACCAGGAACATGACCGGCACGGCACTGATCGTCGGCGCGAGCGGCATCGTGGGGAGCGCGACCGCCTCCCTGATGGCGGCGGAGGGCTGGTCGGTCCTCGGGCTCGCCCGCAATCCGGCCGCCGCCCCGGGCATCCATCCGGTGCGCGCCGACCTGCACGACCCCGGCGCGCTGCGGGACGCGCTGTCGGACCTGCGCCCGAGCCACGTCGTCCTCGCCACTTGGACGCGCCGGCCGACCGAGGCCGAGATGATTCGCCTGAACGGGCAGGCCGTGCGCGACGTGCTCGAGGCCCTGCGGCCGGGCGGCTCGGTCCGCCACGTCGCCCTGGTGACGGGGCTCAAGCACTATCTCGGGCCGTTCGAGAACTACGGCACAGGCCGCTTGCCGCAGACGCCGTTCCGCGAGGAGCAGGGACGGCTCCCGGTCGAAAACTTCTACTACGCCCAGGAGGATGCCGTCTTCGAGGCCGCGGCCCGCGACGGCTTCACCTGGAGCGTGCACCGCCCACACTCGATCGTCGGCAAGGCGGTCGGCAACGCCATGAACATGGGCACCACGCTGGCCGTCTACGCCACCCTCTGCCGGGAGACCGGGCGGCCCTTCCGCTTCCCCGGCTCGGCCGCGCAGTGGAACGGCCTCGTGGACGTCACCGACGCGCGCCAGCTCGCGCACCACATCCTCTGGGCCTCGACCAGCCGGGCGGGGGCGGACGAGGCCTTCAACGTGGTGAACGGCGACGTCTTCCGCTGGAGCTGGATGTGGGAGCGGATCGCCCGGTGGTTCGGCCTGGAGCCCGCTCCCTTCGACGGCACGGTGCGGCCGCTGGAGGAGCAGATGGCGGGCGACGCAGCCGTCTGGGCCGAGATCGCGGCGCGCCACGGCCTCGCCGAGCCCGACCTCGACCGCCTCGCCTCCCCCTGGCACACCGACGCCGACCTCGGCCGGCCGATCGAGGTGGTGACCGACATGGGCAAGAGCCGCCGGCTCGGCTTCCTGCGCTACCAGCCGTCCGACGACGCCTTCCTCGACCTGTTCGGACGCCTGCGGGCCGACCGGCTGATTCCTTGAGCCCGATGGGCGACTGGCTCGCGTCCTGGCGCCTCTGGGCGCTGCTCTCGGCCGTGTTCGCTGCGCTCACCGCGATCCTGGCCAAGCTCGGCCTGTCGGGCGTGCCCTCCGAGGTCGCGACCTTCCTGCGGACGCTCGTCGTTGCGGCGCTGACCGCCGCGATCGTGCTCGGCACCGGGCAGGCCTCCGCCCTCGGGCAGGTCTCGGGCCGCAGCGCGCTGTTCCTCGTGCTGTCGGGCCTCGCCACCGGGGCGTCCTGGCTCTGCTACTTCCGCGCCCTCTCCCTCGGGGACGCGGCCCGGGTCGCGCCGCTCGACAAGCTCAGCGTCGTGCTGGTGGCCGCGTTCGGCGCCCTCCTCCTCGGCGAGTCGCTGAGCCCGCTCAGCTGGCTCGGCGTGGCGCTGATCGCGGCGGGGGCGGCGCTCGTCGCCTACGGCGGCTGAGGAAACGTTAACGCCCCGGCCCGATCATCGGAACCTCGGATGAGGAGAACGCCCGATGGACAGGTTCTACCGCGGGCTCGAGACCGGCCTCCTCGGTCTCGGCTTCTGCCTCGGCCTCGCGGCCTTCGCGGCGCTCGCCGCGCCGCCGCGGGAGGCCGGCACGCTCGCCGTGACCCTGCCGATGCTCTCGGTCACGACGGGCGCCGCGCCCTGAAACGGAAGGGCCCGCCGCGCGGGTGGCGCGCGCGGGTGGCGCGCGCGGGTGGCGCGGCGGGCCCTCGTCCGGAACCGGTGCGGTCGCCCCTCAGGAGGTCGCCCGCGCCGGCTTGCCCTGCGGGGCCGCCTGGGGCCGCGTCCCGGCGCCGCGGTTCCGCGTCAGGTAGGCGGCGAGGCAGGCGAGCGCGATCGCCACCAGGGCCCCTTGGGTGCCGATGGCCTCCCAGGTGCCGTTGAAGCCGATCTCGGTGACGAAGCCCGGCACCCCCCCGTCGTGGACCGGGATCAGGGTCTGCTCCTGGAACTCCTGGAAGGCCTCGCCGACGAGCTTGAGGCCCATCACGAACAGGAAGGCGGAGGTGATCACGAACATCGGCCGGAGCGGCAGGCGCAGCGCCAGCCACTGCATGGCCACGAACATCGCGGCGAGCGCGAGCGCCGCGACCGCGAGGCCGCCGAAGAGGGAGCCGTCGAAGCCGTTGCCGCTCTTGGCCAGCGCGTGCAGGAACAGCACGGTCTCGGCGCCCTCGCGGAACACCGCCAGGAAGGCGATGCCGGCGAGCGACAGGATGGTGCCGGCCCCGAGCGCCCGCTCGGCGAGGCGGTTCAGGTC
>NZ_LSIX01000280.1:0-6916 GCF_001556475.1 Methylobacterium sp. CCH5-D2
CTCTCCCGACCCCTGCTGACGCAGGGGCCACCCTCCCCCGCAGAGGGGGGAGGGAAGAGCGCCGAGGATATCAGCAAGGCGTTGCGTGCCTCCCGTAGGAGCGCGGGGAGAGGGGGGCGCGCACCCTACCGCGTTGTGGGCAGGAGGGTGTCGGGCAGCCACATGGCGATGCCGGGCACGAGGCAGAGCACGAGGATCGCCACCGCCATCAGGATCACGAAGGGCAGCGTGCCCCAGATGATGTCCGAGAGCGGGATATCGGGCGCGATGTTCTTGATCACGAAGATGTTCAAGCCCACCGGCGGGTGGATCAGCCCCATCTCCATCGTGATCGTCATCACGACCCCGAACCAGACCAGGTCGAAGCCCGCCGCCTTCAGGGGCGGCAGGATGATCGGCGCCGTCATCAGGATGATCGAGACCGGCGGCAGGAAGAAGCCCAGCGCGATCACCAGCGCCAGGATCGTCACCAGCAGCAGCCAGGGCGAGAGCTGCATCGCCACGATCGCGGCCGCCGCCGATTGCGAGATGTGCAGGTAGCTCATCACGTAGGCGTAGAGCAGCGACATGCCGATGATCAGCATCAACATCGTCGATTCGCGCAGCGTCGCCGTCAGGATCGGCCCGACGTCCTTCGTGCGCCACACCCCGTAGATCAGCGCGATCAGCGCGAGCGCCAGAAGCCCGCCGAGCCCCGCCGTCTCGGAGGGCGTGGCGTAGCCGCCGTAGAGCGCCACCATCACGCCCGTGAGCAGCACCACGAAGGGCAGAACCCGCGGCAGGGTCGAGAAGCGCTCGCCCATGCTGTAGCGGTCCTCCGCCAGGATCGGCGAGGCGGGGCCGCCGGCCGCGTAGGCGGCTTTCGCCACCCCGTACTCGTGCCGGAAGCGGTAGACCGACCAGGCGGCGAACAGCCCGACGAGCAGCAGGCCCGGCCCGATCCCGGCCAGGAACAGCCGGCCGAGCGACTGCTCGGCGGCCACCGCGTAGAGGATCATGGTGATGGAGGGCGGCAGGAGGATGCCGAGCGTGCCGCCCGCCGCGATGATGCCCGCGGCGAATCCCGGCGAGTAGCCGCGCTTGCGCATCTCCGGGATGCCGGCCGAGCCGATGGCCGAGCAGGTGGCGGGCGAGGAGCCGGCCATGGCGGCGAACAGCGCGCAGGCGAAGACGTTGGCGATGCCGAGGCCCCCGGGGATGCGGTGCATCCAGGCGTGCATGGCCGAGTAGAGGTCCTGGCCCGCCTTCGAGCGCCCGATGGCCGCGCCCTTGAGGATGAAGAGCGGGATCGAGAGCAGCGTGATCGAGGCCATCTCCTCGTAGACGTTCTGGGCGACCGTATCGAGGGAGGCGCCGGGCATGAAGGCCAGCATGAAGACCAGCGCGACGGCACCCAGCGCGAAGGCGATGGGGATGCCGGCGAGCATGGCGGTGAGGGTGGCGCCCGCGTAGAGGGCGCCGATGGCGGCCACGCTCATCGCTTGGCTCCTGCGTTGGGGTTGGCGGTGGCGACCGTGGTGCCCATCGGGTCGGGTCCGCGGGGGGTGAGGTCGGGACGGTCGCGGACGTCGCGGTTGAGGTCGGCTCCGACGCCGATCTTGGGCTCGGCCCAGCCGGCGCTGCGGGGCCCGCGGGCCAGCGCCGCGGCGATCTGCAGGGCGAGCTGCAGGCAGAGCAGGCTCATGCCGAGCGCCATCATCGTGTAGGGGATCCAGAGCGGGGGCCCCCAGGTGGATTGCGAGACCTGGCCGTCGACCCAGGCCTCGTGGTCGAGCGACCAGCTCTTCCAGGCGAAGAACAGGCAGAAGGCGAGGCTGACGGCATCGACCAGGACGAGGCGGACGCGGTTGACGCCGGCCGGCAGGAGACCGGTCAGCGCCTCGATGGCCACGTGCCCGCGCTTGGCCTGGACGGCGGCGGCGGACCCGAAGGTGGCGCCGATGATGAGGAAGACGGCCATCTCGTCCTGCCACTCGGTCGGCTCGTGCAGGACGTAGCGGATGAGGACGGAGTAGCTCAGCACGAGGCAGGCGGCGACGAGCGCGAGCCCGCCGAGGCCGAGGATGAGGCGGTTGAGCAGGCCGATGGCGTGCTCGACCGCGCCGAGGAGGCCGGGCAGACGCGGGGCGGGCCCCGCCTGCGTCTCGGTGGCGGCGGTGGCCGCGTCGAAGCCGTGGCTCACGCGACCTGCTCCGCGAGCTTGAGGAGCTCCGCGCAGGTCGCGCTCTTGTTGGCGTAGTCCTTCCAGGCGGTGTCGCGGGCGATGGTGCGCCAGCGGCCCATCGTCGGCTCGTCGAGGTTCTGCACCTTGGCGCCGGCCTTGGCGAACAGCTCCTCGACGCGGGTGTCGTCGGCCTTGGCGCCCTCCTGGCCGAAGGATTCCAGCTCGGCGCCGACCGCCATGATCAGGTCTTGGCTGTCCTTGGGCAGGCGCTCGAACACGATCTTCGACATCATGATCGGCTCCAGCATGAACCAGTAGGAGCGCTCGCGGCCCGACGTCAGGGCCTTCGACAGCTCCTCCAGGCGGAAGGAGATCAGGCTGGTGGAGGAGGTGATCACCGCGTCGCAGGCGCCCGTCTGCATGGCGGCGTAGGACTCGTTCGAGGGGATCGAGAGGGTCGCCGCCCCCGCCTGCTTCATCATCAGGTCCATCTCGCGCGAGCCGCCGCGGACCTTCAGGCCCCGGGCGTCGTCGGGCGTCACGAGCGGGCGCTCGCGGCTCGCCACGCCGCCGGCCTGCCAGACCCAGGAGACGAGGACGATGCCCTTGGCCTCGAGGATCTCGGTGAGCTTGCGGCCGACGGGGGCCGCCTTCCAGGCGAGCGCCTGCTGGTAGGAGGTCACCAGCGCGGGCATCAGGCCGATATTCGTCTCCGGCACCTCGCCGCCCGCGTAAGGCGAGGGGTAGAGCGACATGTCGAGCGCGCCCTTGCGCATGGCGCCGAACTGGGCGTTCGTCTTCATCAGCGAGGAGCCCGGATAGACCTGCACCTCCAGCGCGCCCTTCGAGCGCTCGGTCACCGCCTTGGCGAACTTGCGGCACATCCGGTCGCGGAAATCGCCCTCGTCGATCGTGCCGCCGGGGAACTGGTGCGAGATCTTCAGGGTGGTCGCGGCCTGGGCCGCGCCCAGACCGAAGCGGAGGATGGCCGGCGCGGCGAGACCGGCGGCGAGCAGGGTACGGCGTGTCGGCGTCATCGTTCTCTCCCGCACCGCACAAGGGCGGCTCTGTTATTTATTGCAGCGCATCACGTATACTTGATGCCACTTCGAATATGGAGAAAAGACCGCCTTGTATATTTTGTCAACGCGTCCGTAGAATGCCGACGGAACGGCCGGGCCGCGCGACCGGAACGACGGACGGGGATGTCGGGAGCGGCGGACGGGACGGCGGACGGGACGACGGACATGAGCCAGGCACAGCGTCTCCGGCAGGTGATCGAGGAGGAGATCGTGGCGGGGCGGCTCGCCGCGGGTTCCCGGCTCGACGAGGCGCAGCTCGCCGAGCGCTTCGGGGTCTCGCGCACGCCGATCCGGGAGGCGCTGCTGCAGCTCGCGGTGACCGGGCTGGTGGAGACCAAGCCGCGCCGGGGCGCCGTGGTGAGCGCGCCCGCACCCGACCTCCTGTTCGCGATGTTCGAGACGATGGCCGAGCTGGAGGCGTCCTGCGGGCGCTTCGCGGCCCGCCGCCTCGTGCAGGCGGACGAGGCGGCGCTCCGGGCGGCGCTCGCGGCCTGCGCCACGGCCGCGGCATCGGGCGACACGGAGGCCTATTACGAGGAGAACCACACCTTCCACACGGTGATCTACCGGGCGAGCCGCAACGCCTTCCTGTGCGAGCAGGCCTACAACCTGCACCGGCGGCTGGCGCCCTACCGGCGGCTGCAGCTGCGGGCGCGGCACCGGCTCGGCCAGTCGCTCGCCGAGCACGAGGCGGTGGTGGCGGCGATCCTCGCGGGCGACGAGGCGGCGGCCGCCGAGCGCCTGCGCGGGCACGTGCTGGTGCAGGGCGACCGCTTCACCGACCTGATGATGAGCCTGCGGGCGATCGGCGACGCGGCCTGATCAGGCGGCGCGCCGCTCTCGCGCGCGGACCTGCGCGTAGGTGTCGAGGTAGCGGGCCGCGACCCCGGCCCAGGCGTAGCGGGCGAGATCCTCGGCGGGCGGTTGTCCCCGTGCGGCCAGGGCACCGTAGGCCTCCCGCACCGCCCGCGCCGCCGCGGCCGGGTCCGCGAAATCGCAGAGCGCGATGCCGGGGTGCCGGGCCGCGAGGTCCGTGAAGGAGGCGTTCGGGTGGACCACCGGCACCAGCCCGGCGCTCATCGCCTCGACCAGCGCGATGCCGAAGCCCTCGTACTCGGAGGCCGAGACGAAGAGGCTGGCCTCCCCGATCAGGTCCCGCACCCCGGCGGCGTCGAGCCCCGCATGGACGCCGACCGCCCCGACGAGCCCCGCCGCCTCGATCTGCGCCGTCAGGTCGGCGACCGTCAGGTCCGAGGGCACGCCGACGATCCGGAGCCGCCAGCCGGCCTCCTCCGCCCGGAGTTCGCGCATCAGCGCGATCAGCCGGTCGAGGCGCTTGTTGTGCGAGAAACGGCCGAGCGTCAGCAGGGTCCGGCAGGGCGCCGGGCTCGCGGCCCCCGCGAACTTGGCGAGATCGACGCCGTTCTCGATCACCGGCACGCCCCCCGGCACGATCGCGGCGAACTGGCGCGCGTCGCTCCCGCTGCAGCCGACGACGGCGCCGTAGGCGCGCGCCGAGGCGCGGGTCGGCCCGTTGAACCAGAGCCGCTTTAGCCCGGCATGGGCCTGGGTGTGGAAGAAGCCGCCATGGGTCGTGGCGACCAGCGGCAGGCGGTGCAGAGGTCGCGTCAGGGCGAGCGCGTCGAAGAAGAAGTCGATCGCGTGGACGTGGACGATGTCGGCGCCCTTGAGCCGGCCCAGGAAGCCCGGCGCCAGGGGGTAGCGCGACGAGCCGCGGAAGGGCATCCGCTCGACCGCGACGCCGTCGATCGTCTCCCGGGCCGCGAGCCTCCGGCCCGGTTCCGAGAACAGGCGGTCGAGGGTCAGCACCCGGACGTCGTGGCCGAGGCGCACCTGCGCGCGGGCGAGGTTGGCGACGAAGTCCTCCAGCCCGCCGCGGTTCGGCAGGAACTGGCGGACGACGTGCAGGACGGCGAGGCGGTCGGTCACGGGCGCCCCCCGCAGCGGGGCGCCGCGCGGGCGGCGGCCTCGATCACCGCGGAGAGCGGGCCCGCGCCCGGCTCGATCCGGAAGTGGTAGGATGGCGGCCACCAGTCGCCCGCGCCCCAGGCGGCCCAGCCGACCCACTGGGCGGGATGGGCGTTCACGTGGGCCAGGATGGCGGCGAGGTGCTCCGGGCAGCCGGCCTGCGCGGAGGCGCCGACCTCGCCGAGATAGGCCCGGGCGCGGTTCCGCAAGAGCCAGCCGGTCAGGCGCTCGACGGCAGCGAGCGCGTCGGCGCCGCGCGGGCAGGCCCCCGAGCCGCCCGAGAAGTCGGCGTCGAGATACTGGTGCACGTCGTAGGCGGCGTTCTCGCCCGGATCGACGAGGCCCGGCATCGTGCGGGCGTTGTTGCCGAGCGGCGTGTCGGCCTCCCAGCTGTGCACCCCCGTCCAGAGCGTGCCCGGCACCAGCACGAGCTGGCGCGCGCCCACGTCGCGGATCGCCGCCACCGCGGCGTTCGCGGCCGGGAGCCACTCCGCCGCGGGGATGTCGTAGGGCTCGTTCATCAGCCCGAAGGCGACGGCGGGCTCGCTGCGGAAATGCGCGGCGAGCCGGCGCCAGACATCCGCGAAGGCGGCCCGCGTCGCCGCGCCGGTGCCGATGCGGTCCCGGCCGTGATAGGCGAAGTTGTGCAGGTCGATCACCGTGCGCATCCCGGCGAGCTTGGCCGCGACCACCGCCGCGTCGAGGCGCAGCAGTTCCGCCGCGTCGAGGGGCTCGGCCGTCCGCGGCTGCAGCCGCTCCCAGCGCACCGGCAGCCGCACGGCCGTGAGGCCGAGGGCACCGAACCGGGCGATCGTCCGCGCCGACGGATAGGCGTAGTCGGTGCCGTGGCGGCCCGGCAGGGCGCCGAACTCGGGCCCGCTCAGGTTCACCCCGCGCAGGCAGGCCGGCTCCGCGGCCCGCGCGGCCGGGACGCTCGCCCCGGCGAGGGCGAGGCAGACCGCGACGGACGGCGGCGCGAGCCGGAGGCCGCGCGGCCCGCACTCAGCCGGCCGCATGGGGCACCGGATGCGGCGTCGGCCGGGGCAGGCCGCCCCCGACGGAGGGACGCAGGACCGCCGTCGCCATGTTGTCGACGCCCCAGCGCCGCCGCACCCAGGAACTCATCCGCAGGTTGTAGCTCAGCGTCAGCACGAGGTTGGCGACCGCCACCCCGAGCATGCCCAGGACGTCGGCGAGGCCGCAGAGCAGCAGCCCGTAGATTGCGAACAGCACGGCGTTGTTGACGAGCAGGAAGCGCTCCCCGCCGCCGATCATCAGGAGGGACACGCCCGACCCGAAGAAGGCCGTGACGACGGAGGAGAGGCAGAGCACCAGCAGGACGTCGAGATGGGCGACGAAATCCGGCTTGAACAGGGCGAGCGCGTAGGGCCCGACGACGAGCATGCCGAGGGCGCCGGTCACGGAGATCAGGAAGCTCGCGAGGGAGAGGCGGGCGACGAGGCGCTGGAGGCCGGACCAGTCCGCGGCCTGGATACGCGCCGCGGCCATGGGCAGGCCGACGGTGTCGATGGCCGCGACCGGCAGCAGCAGCAGCGTCGCGTAGCGCAGGGCGACGAAGTAGAAGGCGGCCTCCTCCATGCCGAGCACCGCGCCGACGATCACGGTCTCGAGGTAGAGCGAGAGCGCGTGCACGCCGTTGTTGGCGGTGAAGTACAGGCTC
>NZ_LSIX01000281.1:0-756 GCF_001556475.1 Methylobacterium sp. CCH5-D2
CGGCGGTGGTGTGCTCGTAGACGACGTCCTGCCCGTTGCCGGTGCGCACCACGGCAGAGCGCGGCAGCGCCAGGCCGGCCTGCTCGGTGTCGGTCCCGGCCAGCACCGTGACGAACTGGCCGACCCGCAGGCCGGAGGCGTCGCCCTGGACCGCGAACTGGACCGGTATGGCCTGGTTGCGGTCGGCGAGCCCCGTGCCCTGGTAGGCGAGCTTCAGGGTCCGTCCGTCGGCGAGACGGGCCGTAGCGTTCTGCGCCGCGGTCAGAGCGTCGAAGCTGAGGGCCTCGACCCAGAGGCGGTTTGGATCGACGATCTGGAAGACCATGGCGCCGGGCGCCGCCATCTGCCCGGCCACTGCGGTCGCCTGCGCCACCACGCCGTCGACGGGCGAGACCAGGGCCTCGGGCTGCTGGCGGATCTTGTCGAGGGCCGCGCGGCGGTCGTGCAGGCCATTGAGCTCCGCGACCGCGTCGTCGAGCTGGGTCGTGGCGACGGCGCCGGTCGTGGCGAGCTTCCGGTAGCGCTCGACCCGGCGCTCGACGATGGCGATCTGCTGGTCGAGTTCGCCCTGGCGCTGGCGCATGTCGGAGACGTCGACGGCCTGGACCGGCGGCGTCACCGTGGCGAGCACGTCGCCCTTGCGAACCTTCGTGCCGAGGCGAGGGAAGACGCCGGACGGCGGTGGCGAGATCCGTCCGCCGACCGAGGACTGGACGACGCCGCTGGCGTTCGGGTCCGGGATGATGCGGCCCGGCA
>NZ_LSIX01000282.1:0-354 GCF_001556475.1 Methylobacterium sp. CCH5-D2
CGTCGTGCGGGTCGAGGCCGACGCCCCGACGACGACCGGCGCGCTCGCCGCGGCCCTGCCGGCGCCGGGCGCGGTCATCCGCAATCCGCCGCTGCCGCCCCGCCGCCCGGCCGACCTCGCGGCCCTCCCGGCGCCCGCCCTCCAGACCTCGCTCTTCGCCACCCGGAGCGGTCCATGATCATCCGACAGTTCCTGGCCTCCACGCAGCACACGTCCGCCGGCCACCGGGCCGAGGCCGCCCAGGCGCTGGCCCGGGCCTACCTCTACGGCAATCTCGGGCCGGAGGCCGCCTGGGAGGCCAAGACCGCGATCCTCTCGCTCCTCGACGACCCGGCCCCGGTCGTGCGGCGGGCG
>NZ_LSIX01000283.1:0-7390 GCF_001556475.1 Methylobacterium sp. CCH5-D2
GCACCTCGCCGCCCATCGGGATCACCTGGGCGACGCCGGGGATCGAGAGCAGGCGCGGGCGGATGGTGAAGTCGGCGAGTTCCCGCAGCTGCATCGGCGAGACCGAGCCGCCGGAGAGCGCCACCATCACGATCTGGCCCATGATCGAGGAGACCGGGCCCATCATCGGGTTCACGGTGGGGGGCAGCTGCGGCCGCACCATCGCCAGCCGCTCGGAGACCTGCTGGCGGTTGCGGTAGATGTCGGTGCCCCAGTCGAACTCGACATAGATCACCGAGAGCCCGACGCCCGAGACCGAGCGGACGCGGGCGACGCCGGGCAGCCCGTTCATCTGCGTCTCGACGGGAAAGCTGACGAGCTGCTCGACCTCCTGGGGCGCCAGCCCCTCGGCCTCGGTCATGATGGTGACGGTCGGCCGGTTGAGGTCGGGGAAGACGTCCACCGGCAGCTTCGTGACGACGAAGCCGCCGTAGAGGACGAGCACCGCCGCGAGCGCCAGGACGAGCAGGCGGTTGCGCAGGGACTGCGCGACGAGGAGCGTGAACATCGGGCGCGTCTCCTCAGCGGACCTGGTTGAGGAGTTCGGCGCCCTGGGTCACGATCCGCTTCCCCGGGGCCAGCCCGGACACGACCAGGACGTTGCCCGCGTCGAGGGGCTCGACCCGCACCTCGCGCGGCTGGAAGCGCTCGGGCGCGACGTGCTCGTACACGATGCTCTGGCCGTTGCCGCCGCGCACCACGCTCATGCGCGGCAGCGCCAACCCCGCCTGCTGGGCGTCCGTCGCGGCCAGCACGGTGACGAACTGGCCGGTGCGCAGTTCGGGCGGCGCGCCCTCCACCGCGAAGTGCATCGGCACCGCTTGGCTCCTGTCGGCGAGGCCGGCGCCCATGTAGGCCAGGCGCAGCATCCGGCCGTCCGCCAGGCGCGCCGTCGCGTCCTGCCCGCCCGCCAGCGCGTCGAAGCTCAGCGCCTCGACCCAGAGCCGGCTCGGATCGACGATCTGGAAGACCTGCACGCCGGGGCTCGCCATCTGGCCGGCCACCGCGCTCGCCTCCGCGACGACCCCGTCGACCGGCGCTCTCAGCGCCTCGGGCTGCTGGCGGATGTTGTCGAGGGCCGCGCGGCGGTCGTGCAGGCCCTTGAGTTCGGCCTGGGCATCCTCCAGCTGGACCTGCGAGACGGCGCCGCCCGGCGCGAGCTTGCGGTAGCGCTCGACCCGCCGCTCGGTGATCACGATCTGCTGGTCGAGTTCCCCCTGCCGCTGGCGCATGTCGGAGACGTCCACCGCCTGCACCGGGGGCGTCACGTAGGCGAGCACCTCGCCCTTGCGCACCCGCGCGCCCAGGCGCGGGAAGATCCCGGATTCCGGCGGCGAGAGGCGGCCGCCGACCGAGGATTGTACGACGCCGCTGGCGCTCGGATCGGGGACGATGCGGCCGGGCAGCTCGACCGTGCGTCGCAGGGTGTCGGAGGCGGTCACCACGGTCCGGACCGCGAGGACGCGCTGGGTGGGCTTGGGCACGAAGACCGAGCCGTCCGGCTGGCGTCGCGCGAGGTCCTGGGCGGAGGGCGCGGCCATCGGCGCGAGGGGGGGCGCGGACCCGCCTTCGCCGTGGCCCTCGTGCGCGAAGGCCCGGGGCGCGAAGGCGAGGGCGACGACGAGCACGACCAGGGCGGTGGCCGGCAGGTAGCGGCGGCCCCGCATCAGCAGCGTGACCGCGCTGCCCAGGAGGAAGCCGAGGCCGCCGACGGCGAGCGGCAAGGGATCCGCCTCCTTCAGGTGGCGCTGGAAATCGTGGGCCGCGGCGAGGCCGGCCGCCCAGGCCGAGGCACCCGCCGCCTCCGGTGCCGGCGGCGCCTCCGGAACGGTGAGCGAGACGGGGAACATGTCGGTCGTGCCCGATGCCGTCACCGTGAACAGCACCTCGTAGGCGCCGGGATGCTGGCTCCAATGGGCATCGAGCCCGTAGCTGCCGTCGGGCATCGGCAAGACCGGGACGGAGCCCTCCGGCGTCTCGGCCTGCACGACGGCGTCCGTCACCGGTTCGTTGGTGCCCGCGCGGTCGAGGAACACGGACAGACGACCGTCGCGGGCGATGGCGACCAGCTCGAGCGCCTCCGTGCTCGATGAGCCGCGCGGTGCGGTCGCCGTCGGCGGCGCCTGCGCCTCGCTGCCGTGATCGTGTCCCTCGTGGGCACGGGACGTCGGCGGCGCAGCGGCGCAGAGGCCGAGAGCCAGGACAGCCGTCCGCAGGGCGGCGGCGGAGAGGACACGCATGGGGAAACCGAGCCTTCGCGACAGGGAGGCTGGCGGCAGCCCTCAGGGGCCGCCGCTCAGGACGCGCATCGATGCGCGGACCTCAGGCGAAGGTTCGAGGGGGCTCGGGAAGGCTTTCGGGGGCGAGGCTGTCGAACAAGACCTCGTGGATGCCGGCCAGCATCCGACCGGGCCTCCAGCCGACCGCCACGGCCGGGAAGTCCCGGCGCAGGAAGGTCGCGTGGCAGCAGCAGTTCAGGCCGCAGGGGCTCGTCGGCGTCTCGTCGCCGGCAAGCTCGGCGCAGCCCGACAGGCCGAGGGTGCGTTCCGGGCCCGCCGCGTCCGGGTGAACCGCCGCGGCATGCTGCAGGACGCCGCCATGCCGCGCCCCGGCATGCGCATGTCCGGCACCCAGCACCGAGACGGCGACGAGCGACACGGCCAGGAGGACCGTGAGAAGCGAGCGCCAGAGGGAGCGGGTGGCCGACATGACGCCGCACGCTTAGCACGACGCGGGCTGTGCGGCCACGCGGTTTCTGGTGCCGATCGACACGCACGGATCGACACCTGCCGGCCAGCTAGGGCCGGCAGGCCCGGTCTCACCGGATGTTCTGCGCGTCGTACCCCGGCACGGGCGGCAGCGCGTCCGAGGACGGACCGAACAGGTCCTGATCCGCATCCCACGCGAAGTCCGGTGTCGGGCCCAGCTCGGCGTGATCGCCGAGGACCCGGCGTGCCGAGACGATCTTCTGGAACGCCTGCCGGCTGGTTCCGGCGTTGCGGGCCAGATCCTCCAGGCGGCGCAGCTTCTCGATCGTCAGGACCGTCGCCGCATCACGGCGTTCCGGTCCCTCCTGGGCGAGCTGCTGCACCAGCCAAGCGGTCTCACCATCGACGTCCGCAGCGTGCCCGTGCATGGCGATCCCTCCCCGTAACAGAGGCCTGGATCATGCTTTAGGCCCGGCGCGTCCGCCCCTCCTTAACCCTGGTGAAGATCGCGTGGATCGGCTCCGGAAGCGTGCGGGGCCGGAACGCGGCCGGGATCCGGCGGCACGTCGGGACGTGCCGCCGGCGCGGAGGCTCGGGGCCGGCCGGCGTTCACTCCGCGGCGACGGGCATCGCGTGGAGGGGCGTCACCCGCGCGGCGCAGAACTTGAACTCCGGGATCTTGCCCATCGGGTCGAGCGCCGGGTTGGTCAGCAGGTTGGCCGCGGCCTCGGCGTAGCAGAAGGGCATGAAGATCATGCCCTCCGGCACGTCGCGGTCGGAGCGCACCTTCAGCTCGACGGCGCCGCGGCGCGTCTCGAGCCGCATCGTGTCTCCCGGCTCCAGGCCGAGCCGGTAGAGCTCCTTGGGCGCCATGAAGGCCACGGCCTCCGGTTCGAGCGCGTCGAGCACGCCCGCCCGGCGGGTCATCGAGCCGGTGTGCCAGTGTTCCAGCACGCGCCCCGTCGAGAGCACCATCGGGAACTCCGCGTCCGGCACCTCGTCCGGCGGCACGATGGCGGCCGGCACGATCTTGGCGCGGCCGCTCTCGGTCGGGAAGCCGGCGTAGAAGATGATCTCGTTGCCGGGCTGGTCGGGCGCATCGACCGGGTAGGTCACCGCCCCCTCGCGCTCCAGCCGCTCCCAGGTGATGTTGTTCAGCGAGGGCATCACCTGCGCCATCTCGGCGAAGATGTCGGCAGGCCCCCCGTAGCTCCACGGCAGGCCCATGCGCCGGGCCAGCTCCTGGATGATCCACCAGTCCTGGCGCGCGTCGCCGGGCGGGCTGACGACGGGCTGGGCGATCTGCACGCGCCGGTCCGTGTTGGTGAAGCTGC
Source organism: Methylobacterium sp. CCH5-D2 (assembly GCF_001556475.1). Classification (NCBI taxonomy): domain Bacteria; kingdom Pseudomonadati; phylum Pseudomonadota; class Alphaproteobacteria; order Hyphomicrobiales; family Methylobacteriaceae; genus Methylobacterium; species Methylobacterium sp. CCH5-D2. The sequence continues at coordinate 4,082 of NZ_LSIX01000283.1, forward strand.
CCGCCTTCTCGGCGAAGGCCGAGGCCGGCAGCACCACGTCGGCGTGGAAGGCCGTCTCGGTGAGGAAGAGGTCCTGCACCACGAGATGGTCGAGCATCGCGAGCGCGTGCCGGGCATGGTTGAGGTCGGGATCGGACATCGCCGGGTTCTCGCCCTCGACGAACATGCCGCGGATCTCGCCCGCGTGGATCGCCCGCATGATCTCGACGACGGTCAGGCCCCGCTGCGGATCGAGGGACTGGCCCCAGAACTCCTCGAAGAGCTCGCGCACCGCCGCCTTCTCGACGGACTGGTAGTCCGGGTAGACCATCGGGATCAGGCCGGCGTCGGAGGCGCCCTGCACGTTGTTCTGGCCGCGCAGCGGGTGCAGCCCCGTGCCCGGACGCCCGATCTGCCCGGTGATCAGCGCGAGCGCGATCAGGCAGCGGGAATTGTCGGTGCCGTGGACGTGCTGGCTGACGCCCATGCCCCAGAAGATGATCGAGGACTTGGCCCGGGCGTAGAGGCGTGCGACCTCCCGCAGGGTCTCCGCGTCGATGCCGCAGACCGGCGCCATCTTCTCCGGCGTGAAATCGACGATCTTCTCCTTCAGCGCCTCGAAGTTCTCCGTGTAGCCGGCGATGTACTGCTCGTCGGAGAGCTTCTCCTCCACGATGACATTGAGCATCGCGTTGAGCATCGCCACGTCGGTGCCGTTGCGGAAGGCAAGGTGCTTGTAGGCGTGCCGCGACAGGCTCTGGCGCCGCGGATCCATGATGATCAGCTTGGCGCCGCGCTGCTTCACCGCGTTCTTCAGGAAGGTCGCGGCGACGGGGTGGTTCACGGTCGGGTTGGCGCCGATGACGATGATCACCTCGGCATCGAGCGCGGCCGAGAAGGGCGCGGAGACGGCGCCCGAGTTCAGCCCCTCCATCAGGGCCGCCACCGACGAGGCGTGGCAGAGGCGCGTGCAGTGATCGACGTTGTTCGAGCCGAAGCCCAGCCGCACCAGCTTCTGGAAGAGGTAGGCCTCCTCGTTCGAGCCCTTGGCCGAGCCGAAGCCCGCGAGCGCCTTCGGCCCGCTGGTGTCACGGATCCGGACGAGCCCGGCGGCGGCGCGGTCGAGCGCCTCCTCCCAGCTGGCCTCGCGGAAATGGGTCCAGGGATTGGCCGGATCGACCTGATCGTTGGCGTCCTTGCCCACGTTGTCGAGGCGGATGAGGGGCTTCGTCAGCCGGTGGGGGTGGTGGACGTAGTCGAAGCCGAAGCGGCCCTTGACGCAGAGGCGGTTGTGGTTGGCCGGGCCGTTCAGGCCCTCGGCGTAGACGATCTTCTCGTCCTTGACCTTGTAGGAGATCTGGCAGCCGACACCGCAATAGGGGCAGAGCGAGGCGACCTCGCGGTCGGGATAGACCGTGCGGGTGTTGTGCTCGGCGTCGAGATAGGCCGAGGGCATCAGCGCGCCGGTGGGGCAGGCCTGCACGCACTCGCCGCAGGCGACGCAGGTCGAGCCGCCCATCGGGTCGTCGAAATCGAACACGACCTTCGCGTCGGCCGCCCGGTAGGCCATGCCGATCACGTCGTTGACCTGGACCTCGCGGCAGGCGCGGACGCAGAGGTTGCACTGGATGCAGGCGTCGAGGTTGACGCTCATGGCCGGGTGGCTGAAGTCGCCGGTCCAGCGCTCGGCCGCCGGGAAGCGGCTCTCCGTGATCTCGACGTGGTCGGCCTGGATCCAGAAATGCGAGGCCGGGTCGTGCGAGGTCGCCCGCTCCGGCTGGTCTGCGACCAGGAGTTCCAGCACCATGGCGCGGGCCTTCTCGGCCCGCTCGGTGGCGGACTTCACCTTCATGCCGACCGCCGGCGTGCGCTTGCACGAGGCCGCGAGCACCCGCTCGCCCTCGATCTCGACCATGCAGGCGCGGCAATTGCCGTCCGGCCGGTAGCCGGGCTCGGGCTTGTGGCAGAGATGCGGGATGTGGGTGCCGAGCCGCTTGGCGACCGCCCAGATCGTCTCGCCGGGCTGCGCCTCGACTTGGCGGCCGTCGAACTCGAACTGGATCGTCGGGGGCGCGCTCGGGCGCTCCGCGAGGCCGTAGAGGCCGGTGGGCTCGGGCGCGGCCTGGCCGCCGGCCTTCACGCCCTGCGTGTAGCTATTGGCTGCGGCAGGCCCCGCGCCGGGGGCGGGGCCACCGGCGTCCTGGGGCTCGGCGGCCCGGATCTCGGCCCGCTCGGTCTTGTCGCCGTGCGTTTCGGGTGCGTTGCTCATGCGTCCGCTCCAGTCTGGGGCGTCTGTGTCGGGCTTTCGGTCGGGCGCGCGATCGTCATTCGGCCGCGACCGCGCGCGGGGCCGGGAAGAGGTCCGGGAAATACTTGATCACGGAGCTGACCGGGTTCGAGGCCGCCTGACCCAGGCCGCAGATCGAGGCGTCGCGCATGCACTGCGCGAGTTCGCCGAGGAGGTCCGTGTCCCAGACGCCGTTCTCCATCAGCATGCGGGCCTTCTGCGTGCCGGAGCGGCAGGGCGTGCACTGCCCGCAGCTCTCGTCCTCGAAGAAGCGCATCAGGTTGAGCGCGGCGCCGCGCACGTCGTCCTGGTCCGACAGCACCACGACCGCGGCCGAGCCGATGAAGCAGCCGTACTTCTCGAGCGTGCCGAAATCGAGCGGGATGTCGTTCATCGAGGCGGGCAGGATGCCGCCCGAGGCGCCGCCCGGCAGGTAGGCCGCGAAGGCGTGGCCCTCGCTGAGGCCGCCGCAATACTCGTCGATCAGCTCCTGGATGGTGAGGCCGGCGGGCGCGAGCTTCACGCCCGGCTGCCGCACGCGCCCCGACACCGAGTAGGAGCGCAGGCCCACGCGGCCGTTGCGGCCGTGGCTCTTCCACCAGCCGGCGCCGCGCTCGAGGAGATCGCGCACCCAGAACAGGGTCTCGACGTTGTTGATGAGCGTCGGGCGGTTGAAGAGGCCGACCTGGAACGGGAAGGGCGGCTTGTGCCGCGGCAGCCCGCGCTTGCCCTCGAGCGACTCGATGAGCGAGGATTCCTCGCCGCAGATATAGGCGCCGGCCCCGCGGCGCAGATGGATGCGCGGGCCGCCCTCGGGCAGCTTGGCGATCTCGCGGGCCAGGATCTCCCGGGCGATCGGGTACTCGTCGCGCAGGTAGATGTAGACGTCCGCGGCCTCGACCACGTGGGCGCCGATCAGCATGCCTTCCAGGAAGCGGTGCGGGTCGGTGTTCAGGTAGAGCTGGTCCTTGAACGTGCCGGGCTCGCCCTCGTCGCCGTTCACCGCCATCAGGCGCGGGCCCGGCACGTTCAAGGACCAGCTC
>NZ_LSIX01000284.1:0-676 GCF_001556475.1 Methylobacterium sp. CCH5-D2
GGGTCCCCTCTTGCGGGACTTCGTCCCGGCCCCCCCTGCTGCGCAGGGTACCCTCTCCCGCAGAGGGGGGAGGGAGAGCGTGGGGGCCACCTACGCTCTATGGATCCCTCATACGGAGGAGAGGTGGGCGGCCCGTGCGCGGGCTCCGGCTCTCCGCCGCGCTTCTCGCCGCCCTGGCTCCCGCGGCGGCTCGGGCCGCCGATCCTCCGGCCACCCCGCCCGGCGGCCCGCCCGCCTTCATCGACTGGTCGGGCCCCTATCTCGGCCTGCAGGGCAGCGCGGGCGGCTCGTTCGGCGCGCTGAACTTCGGTTCGACCACGGTCGGCGGGCGCGCCATCCCCGACTTCCGCACCGGCGACGCCACCGGCCGCTCCGACCGCGGGCGCGAGGCGACGACCGCCGTCGGCGGCGTGTTCGGCGGCTGGAACCGACAGAGCGGCCCCTGGCTCTACGGCATCGAGGCCGACGTCTCGGCCGCGAACCTGAAGCGGCCGGTCGGCTCGAACGCGCTGCGCCTCGGCTACGAGGACGCGGACGCGGCCTTCGACCCGATCCGCGCCAAGACCGATTTCTACGGCCTGCTGCGGGGCCGCGTCGGCTACAGCTTCGACCGGGCGCTGGTCTACGCGACCTTCGGTCTGGCGGGAGCGACGACGCGCATCCTGGCGATCTACCC
>NZ_LSIX01000285.1:0-6151 GCF_001556475.1 Methylobacterium sp. CCH5-D2
GACCTCCATCGTGGCCTTGTCGGTCTCGATCTCGGCGAGCACGTCGCCGGATTTGACCGTGTCGCCCTCCTTCTTCAGCCACTTCGCCAGCTTGCCCTCCTCCATGGTCGGAGAGAGGGCGGGCATCAGGATGTCGGTCGCCATGTTCTGCTCTGTCGTGGGGCGGCGGGGCGGCCAGTGAGGCGGGCGGCTATTGCGTGCGTGCTGGAGAGCGCCGGTCAGGCGCTCGCCTCCAGCAGGATGTCGGTCCACAGCTCGGAGGGATCCGGCTCGGGATCGTTGGTGGCGAACTCGGCCGCGTCGTTGACGATCTCGCGCACCTTGGCGTCGGTCGCCTTCAACTCGGATTCGTCGACGCCGTGCAACTCGATCAAGCGCTTGCGCACCATCTCGATCGGATCGTGCTCGTCGCGCATCTTCGAGACCTCGTCCTTCGACCGGTACTTGGCCGGGTCGGACATCGAGTGGCCGCGGTAGCGGTAGGTCTGCATCTCGAGGATGTAGGGGCCCTGGCCGGAGCGGGCGTGCTCGATGGCGCGGGTCGCCGCCTCGCGCACGGTGCGCACGTCCATGCCGTCGACCTGCTCGCCCGGGATGCCGAAGGAGAGGCCGCGCTTCGAGAAGTCCGTCTGCGCCGAGGCGCGGGCGACCGAGGTGCCCATGGCGTAGCGGTTGTTCTCGATCACGTAGACGACCGGCAGCTTCCAGAGGGCCGCCATGTTGAAGCTCTCGTAGACCTGGCCCTGGTTGGCCGCCCCGTCACCCATGTAGGTGAGGCTGACCTTGCCGTTCTCCCGGTAGGCGTCCGCGAAGGCGAGGCCAGTGCCGAGTGCGACCTGAGCGCCGACGATGCCGTGGCCGCCGAAGAACTGCTTCTCGCGGCTGAACATGTGCATCGAGCCGCCCTTGCCGCGGCTGTAGCCGCCACGGCGGCCGGTGAGTTCGGCCATCACGCCGCGGCTCTCCATGCCGGTGGCGAGCATGTGGCCGTGGTCGCGGTACCCGGTGATGACCTGATCACCCTCGACCGAGGCCATCTGCATGCCGATGACGACGGCTTCCTGGCCGATGTAGAGGTGGCAGAAGCCGCCGATCAGGCCCATGCCGTAGAGTTGGCCCGCCTTCTCCTCGAAGCGGCGGATCAGCAACATCTCGCGGTAGGCGTGAAGGTCCTCGTCACGGGTGAACTGCGGAGCGTTCGGGGCGGGCCGGTGCGCCGCCTCCGCGCCATCCTTGGTCGCCTCAGGCTTCGCCTGCGCCGCGTCCTTCGCGGCGTCCTTGCCGGCGTCCATGCTTCGCTCCCCGGAATATGACCGTTTCGGGGCTCGGTTTAGGCCAGGACGACCGCGATTGCGAGTGGCGCCCCTCTGACAGCCATGCATGGTTGTCAGGGCGATACCACCTCTAGTTTCGGGCTTACGGCGTGATCACAACCACATCGTTTGCATGAACCCGTCCGAGTACGACGCGGGCGCGTTCCTCGAGCAGATCGCGGTCGATCTGCTCGCTCCGCAACAGGGCGACCCGGTGTTCCCAGGTTGCGCGCTCGGCCTTGGCGGCGGCGAGTTCCTGCGCGAGCCCGTAGGCCTGGATCTTGAGCGTGCGCTTGGCTTCCAGCCCGCGGTTGCCGTTCTCGGCCTGCGTGACGAAGTAACCCACGACGAGTGCCGACACGCTCCAGAGAGCGAGCGGGAGCACGACCATTCTGACGCGGCGACGGACGACCATGCCCCGACCATCCCGCGGCAAGGTTACGAATGCCCTAACGCAGCCGGGATGTCCGTCAGGATGTCTTGGAGAACGCGAAAGCCCCCGGCCTCGCTGACGCCGGGGGCTCGAAGGACCGCAGGCCGACGGCTCAGCGGCCGAGCTGCTTGATCGCCTGGCGGCCGGCGTAGCGCCCCTGCGGCCCGAGGCCCTCCTCGATGCGGATGAGCTGGTTGTACTTGGCCAGTCTATCGGAACGGGCGAGCGAGCCGGTCTTGATCTGTCCGCAATTCGTGGCGACCGCCAGATCCGCGATGGTCGAGTCCTCGGTCTCGCCGGAGCGGTGCGACATCACCGCGGTGTAGCCGGCGCGCTGGGCCATATCGACGGCGGCGAGCGTCTCGGTGAGCGAGCCGATCTGGTTGACCTTGATCAGGATCGAGTTGCCGGTGCCGCTCTCGATGCCGCGCGACAGGCGCTCGACATTGGTCACGAAGAGATCGTCGCCGACGAGCTGGCAGCGGCTGCCGATCTTGTCGGTGAGCAGCTTCCAACCCTGCCAGTCATCCTCGGACATGCCGTCCTCGATCGACAGGATCGGGTACTTGGAGACCAGCTCCGCGAGGTAATCGACCTGTTCCTCGATCGCTCGCGTGCGGCCCTCGCCCTCGTAGTGGTAGGCGCCGTCCTTGAAGAACTCGGTGGCGGCGCAGTCGAGGGCCAGCACCACGTCCTGGCCGGGCTTCAGGCCGGCGGCCTGGATCGACTCCATCACGAAGTCGAGCGCGGCCTCGGCCGAGGGGAGGTTCGGGGCGAACCCGCCCTCGTCGCCGACATTGGTGTTGTGTCCGGCCTTCTTCAGGGCGCTCTTGAGGGTGTGGAACACCTCGGCGCCCATGCGCACCGCCTCGGCCAGCGAGTCGGCGCCGACGGGCATGATCATGAATTCTTGGAAGTCGATCGGGTTGTCGGCGTGCGCGCCGCCGTTGATGATGTTCATCATCGGCACCGGCAGCACCCGGCCCTGAACGCCGCCGACGTAGCGGTAGAGCGGCAGGCCCGAGGTCTCGGCGGCGGCCTTGGCCACGGCGAGCGAGACGCCCAGGATCGCGTTGGCGCCGAGCCGCGCCTTGTTCGGGGTGCCGTCGAGATGGATCATCGCCTCGTCGACGGCGACCTGATCCTCCGCATCCATGCCGCCGATCGCGTCGAGGATCTCGGTCTGCACCGCCTGGACGGCGTTGAGCACCCCCTTGCCGCCGTAGCGTCCCTTGTCGCCGTCGCGCAGCTCGACCGCCTCGTGCGCGCCGGTCGAGGCGCCCGACGGCACCGCGGCGCGCCCGAAGGAGCCGTCCTCCAGAAGCACGTCGACCTCGACGGTCGGATTGCCCCGGCTGTCCAGGATCTCGCGGGCGGCGATGTTGGTGATCGCGGTCATGGAAATCCCCTCCCCTGTCTGCGTCGGCGCGCCGCGGCGCCACGAATCGGCGACGGGCCCGCGGCGCGTGGTCGCCGGGCTTATTGTCCAACCTCGGCGGTCCGGCAAGCCGTGCGTTGGATACCTGCCCCTGGCGCGCGTCGTCGGGTGGCGCGCGGCTGCCCCGCCCCGGCCGTTGATGCAACGGCGCGGCCCGCGGGGTATAGCGGTCGGATGACGAACGATACGCTCCAGCTCGGGCAGGCCACGCCCCTGCCCACCTCGCCTGAGGAAGCCCGCCTCGACCGTGTCCCGAACCCGCATCCCGACACGGATTACTGCGCCCGCTTCACCGCGCCGGAATTCACCTCGCTCTGTCCCGTCACCGGCCAGCCGGACTTCGCGATCCTGGTGATCGACTACGTGCCCGACCGATGGCTTGTCGAATCGAAGGCGCTGAAGCTCTATCTCGGTGCCTTCCGCAACCACGGCGCCTTCCACGAGGATTGCACCGTTGCCATCGGCAAGCGGCTCTCCGAACTCCTGGAGCCGCGCTACCTGCGGATCGGCGGATTCTGGTACCCGCGCGGCGGCATTCCGATCGACGTGTTCTGGCAGACCGGCGAACCGCCGAAGACGGTCTGGCTGCCCGACCCCGGAGTGCCACCCTACCGCGGACGCTAGAGCGCACGAAAAAGGCGACCGGCTCGCGCCGGTCGCCCTTCATTCAACCCTGTGGGTGTCGGCTCAGTAGCCGTAGCCGTACCCATAGGCCGGGCCGCCGTAACCGTAGGCCGGGCGGCCGTAATAGCCGTCCCGGGCGTAGGCGTCCCGCGCCGCGCCAGCCGCGATCGCACCCGCCGCAAGGCCCGCGATGCCGAGGCCGACAGCTGCGCCGGTACCGATGCCGCGGCGACCGCGATGTCCGTAACCGTAGCCCGCGTGCGGGGCGTAGCCATGGCCATAATAGCCGCGCGGCCGGGCGTCTGCCGCCGTCGTCGCGAGAGTTCCGAGGGTCAGAGCGGCGGCGGAGATGATGGCGAACTTGCGCATGATATCCTTTCTCGATCAGTGATCGATTTCGGGGATTCAACGCCGATCCGGCGCGAGGGTTCCGCCGGTCTTCGTTCTCGCAATACTGGCACGGTGCCGCCTATCGACCGGGTAGGACAGGGTTCCGCCGAGATGAACGGAGCCTGAACCCCTTTCGCACCTTGTTCCGACGACGCAGAACCCTCCTCGGCGCGCCGAACTCCGAACCTCCTTCCACACGCATGGACGTCGCCGACGGACGCTCTAGGATCGGGCGCCCCCACGGAGACTTCCGCATGGATACCCTGTCGCTCGTCCTCGAGACCTTCGCGCCGATCGAGGGGCGGCGGATCCTCGACATCGGTTGCGGGTCGGGCGTCCTGGCGAGAGCTCTCGCGGAGCGGGGCGCTGCGGTGACAGGGATCGATCCGGGCCAGGCCGCGATCCGGGCCGCCGCGGCCCGGGTGCCGGACGCCCGGTTCGAGCGGGCCTCGGCCGAGGCCATGCCGTTCGCCGACGGCACCTTCGACGGCGCCGTGATCCTCAACGCCCTCCACCACGTGCCCGGACCGGAGTCCGCGCTCGCGGAGGCTGCGCGCGTCGTCGGTCCGGGCCGCCCGATCGTCGTGGTCGAGCCGCTGGCCGCCGGAAGCTTCTTCGCGGCGCTCAGACCCATCGAGGACGAGACCGCGATCCGGGCGGCGGCGCAGGCGGCCATCGCGGCGGCGATCGCCTCGGGCGCCTTCTCCTGCCCCCGCGACGTCACCTTCGAGCGGCACGAGACCTTTCCCGACCTCGCGGCCTTCCTGGACCGGGTGACGGCCGTCGATCCCGCCCGCAAGGCGGCGATCGCGGCAGACCCGGCGGGGATCCGCGCCGCCTTCGAGGGCGCGGCGGCGCCCGGAGAGGACGGCTACCGCCTGACGCAGCCCCTGCGCGCCCACGTGCTAGTCCCGGCGCGCTGACCCTCGGTCCGCGCCTCAGGCGTCGGGCCGTGCCTTCGCCAGCCGGTCGAAGGCCAGGAGTTCGTCGAGGAGCGCCGGCATGTCCGCCAGCGCCACCATGTTGGGCCCGTCCGAGGGAGCCCGATCGGGATCGGGATGGGTCTCGATGAAGACGCCCGCAACCCCGACCGCGACCGCGGCCCGGGCCAGCACGGCGACGAACTCGCGCTGGCCGCCCGAGCTCGCCCCCTGTCCGCCGGGCTGCTGCACCGAATGGGTCGCGTCGAACACCACGGGCGCGCCGCCGGTGACCTTGGCCATGATGGGCAGGCTGCGCATGTCGGAGACGAGGGTGTTGTAGCCGAAGGACGCGCCGCGCTCCGTGACGATGACGTTCGGGTTGCCCGCCTCCGTGACCTTGGCCGCCACATGCCGCATGTCCCAGGGGGCGAGGAACTGACCCTTCTTCACGTTGACCGCCCGGCCGGTTCGCGCGGCGGCGAGTAGCAGGTCGGTCTGGCGGCAGAGGAAGGCCGGGATCTGGAGCACGTCCACAACCTCGGCGACCGGCGCGCATTGCTCGGCCGCGTGCACGTCGGTGAGCACCGGGAGGCCCAGCCTCTCGCGGATCTCGGCGAAGATCGGCAGCGCGCCCTCCAGGCCGAGACCGCGCGCGGCCGAGCCGGACGTGCGGTTGGCCTTGTCGAAGGAGGCCTTGAAGACGAGCCCGATCCCGCGCGCCTCCGCCATCGCCTTGAGCGCCGCGGCGATCTCGAGGGCGTGGTCGCGGCTCTCCAACTGGCACGGGCCGGCGATGAGCGCGAGGGGCAGGTGGTTGCCGAAGGCGGCGCTGCCGACCTTCACGACGGTGGGGGTGTTCGAGGCTGTATCCGACATGCGGCCGGTCTAGCCGGGCGCGAGCGCCCGCGGAAGGGCGGCCTTGCGCACGAGGGAGCCCTTGCGCGGGCGGCCGTCGCGCCGCTCGACCACGCAGAGGCTGACGAAACCCGCGAGGCCCACGGCGCGCGGGTTTCGTCAGCCTCTGCGTGGT
>NZ_LSIX01000028.1:0-1673 GCF_001556475.1 Methylobacterium sp. CCH5-D2
CACCCGCATCATCGAGGAGGAGCTCAACGGCATCCCGGGGCTGATGTACTTCGAGTCGACCAGCGACACATCGGGCATGGCGTCGATCATGGCCTCGTTCGCGCCGGGCTCGGATCCGTCGAAGGCGACGGTCGCGGTGCAGAACCGGATCAAGCGCGTCGAGGCGCGGCTGCCCCGGGCGGTGACCCAGCAGGGCGTCGTCGTCGAGGAGGCGAGCACCAGCTTCCTCCAGTTCGTCACCGTGTCGTCGAAGGACGGCTCGCTGGGCGAGGTCGATCTCGGCGACCTCGCCGCCCGCCGCCTGCTGGGCAAGCTGCGGCGGGTGCCGGGCGTGGGCCGCGCCACCCTGTTCTCCTCCGAGAAGGCGCTGCGCATCTGGATCGACCCGGTCAAGCTCGTGGGGTTCGGGATGACGCCGGGCGACGTCACGGCCGCGGTGGGCGCGCAGAACGCCCAGGTCACCTCGGGCATCGTCGGCGCCCAGCCGGCCACGCCGGACCAGCGCATCGCCGGCAACGTCTTGGTGAGGGGCCAGTTCGCCACGGTCGCCGAGTTCGGTGAGACCGTGCTGCGCGCCAACCCGGACGGCTCGCTGGTGCGGCTGCGCGATGTCGCCGAGGTCGAGCTCGGCGCCCAGTCCTACGCGATGCAGACGCGGCTCGACGGGCGCCCCGCCGCCGGCATCGGCATCCAGCTCGCGCCGGGCGCCAATGCGCTCTCGGCCGCGCAAGGTGTGCGGACCAAGATCACCCAGCTCCAGCGCACGCTGCCGGCCAACGTCAGCGTGACGGTGCCTTACGACACCACGCCCTTCGTCGAGGTCTCGATCAGTAAGGTGCTGATGACCCTCGCCGAGGCGATGGCCCTGGTCTTCGCGGTGATGTTCCTGTTCCTGCAGAACGTCCGCTACACCCTGATCCCGACCATCGTCGTGCCGGTCGCGCTGCTCGGCACCTGCGGCGCGCTGCTCGTCGCCGGCTTCTCGATCAACGTGCTCACCATGTTCGGCATGGTGCTGGCCATCGGCATTCTCGTCGACGACGCCATCGTCGTGGTGGAGAACGTCGAGCGCATCATGGCCGAGGAGGGACTGCCGCCGCGGGAGGCGACCCGCAAGGCGATGGGCCAGATCACCGGGGCCATCGTCGGCATCACCTCGGTGCTGGTGGCGGTGTTCGTGCCGCTCGCCTTCTTCCCCGGCTCGGTCGGCGTCATCTACCGGCAATTCGCGGCCAGCATGGCGACCTCCATCGCCTTCTCGGCCTTCCTGGCGCTGTCGCTGACGCCGGCGCTGTGCGCGACCCTCCTGAAGCCCGTCGCGGCCGGCCACGGCCACGACAAGGGCGGCTTCTTCGGCTGGTTCAACCACCGCTTCCGGGCCGGCACGCTGGCCTATCGGTCCGGTGTCGCGGGCCTGCTGCGCCGGCCGGTGCGGGCGCTCCTCGTCTATGCGGTCATCGTCGCCGCTCTCGGCTGGGGCTACCTGCGCCTGCCGACGAGCTTCCTGCCGGTCGAGGACCAGGGCTACGTCATCGTCGACGCGCAAACACCTCCGGAATCGGCCACCGGGCGCACGCTCGACGTGGCGAAGCGCATTGAGGAGCACTTCGCCCGCGAGCCCGGCATCGACAGCCAGACCCTGCTGCTCGGCTTCGGCTTCTCCGGCCAGGGCC
>NZ_LSIX01000286.1:0-559 GCF_001556475.1 Methylobacterium sp. CCH5-D2
CCGCGAGCCTCGCCATGGGGGCGGCGCTGGCGCCCTTGCGCCACCTCGAACCGGCCCGGGCACTGGCGCTCCAGCTGCCGATCGGCATCGCGCTCTACGGCGGCCTCGTCTGGATCTTCGACATCGCCGGCCTGCGGCGGATGGTGGAGGGGGCGCTGCGCCGCGCCCCGGCGGTGCCGGCGGAGTGAGACCGTTCGTTTCCGGTTGAATGGTTCGGCCGTGGAGCATGGATCGCGCCGCGCCCCCTCTCCCTACAGGAGAGGGGACCCGCGCCTCATCGTGAGCGGGTTCGCAGAACCGAACGGTTCAACCGAGTCCCGTATGAAACCCCTTCCTCCTCCGCGACACAGCCAGTGCTTGAATCGCCGGTATGCTCCCGCATGATCCTGTCCTAAGAACGCTTCAAGAAAGCCGGCCCGAGGCCGGCGCGTCAGGGCAGGAAACGATGGGTTCATACGAGCCTCGCGACGAGGACGAGGCGACCGGCATGGTGCGCGAGGCCGCCGCGCGCGGCGCGCGGCTGCGGCTCGTCGGCGGCGACACCAAGGCGCGCCTCGGC
>NZ_LSIX01000287.1:0-1586 GCF_001556475.1 Methylobacterium sp. CCH5-D2
GCGGTGCAGGCGGCGGCGTCCGCGTAGACGAGCACGTCCTCCTCCCGCTGGCTCGGATCGATGCCTCCGAGGCCGAGCGCCGCCGCGCCCGCGCCCGCGACCAGAACGAGGGAGACGGTCTGGGAGCGCTTCGAGCGCGTCCGCTGGCCCTCGCGCTGACCCTCGGCTCCCGGCGTGGCGTCCATCCGGCTGGCTCCCCCGTCCCGGCCCGAATCGGACCGGCGGCGATCAGTACGTCATCGAGGCGGCGTTGATGAGGCCGCCGGCCAGCGAGGCGGCGGCGAGCAGGATCGCCGCGGCGCCCTCGCCCCGCTCGATGCGAGCCGAGAGGTCGGGCAGCACGAAGCGCATGCCCCAGTAGACCGCCATCTGCACCACGAGGGCGACAAGGCCCCAGACGATGCAATCGAGGAGTGACTGCGCGTTGTAGATCGCCACGAAGAGGGGCAGCGTGTAGCCGATCAGGCTCGCGCCGAGGGCGGTGGCCGCGGCCGCGTTGCCGGCCCGGATCAGCGCGATCTCCCGATGGGCGGTCGCCGTGAGGTAGACGACGAGGTAGGCGGCCACCAGCGCCAGGGCGGTCGCGTAGTAGGCGAGGAAGGCGGGAAGCCCGGAGATCGAGGACACGGGCTTCCTCGCCTCAGACGAGCCGGCTCTGCTCGATCGCCGCGCCGATGAAGCTCTTGAAGAGCGGGTGCGGCTCGAAGGGGCGCGACTTCAGCTCCGGGTGGTACTGCACGCCGATGAACCAGGGGTGGCCGACATGCTCCACGGTCTCCGGCAGGAGGCCGTCCGGCGAGGTGCCGGAGAAGCGCAGGCCCGCCGCCTCCAGCCGCTCGCGATAGGCCATGTTGACCTCGTAGCGGTGGCGGTGGCGCTCGGAGATGTCCGTCGAACCGTAGATTTCGGCGATCCGGGTGTCGGCCCCGAGGCGGGCCTGATAGGCGCCGAGCCGCATCGTGCCGCCGAGGTCGCCGGCGGCCGCGCGCTTCTCCAGCTCGTTGCCCTTCAGCCACTCGGTGAGCAGGCCCACCACCGGCTCGGAGGTCTCGCCGAACTCGGTCGAGTTCGCGTCCGCGATGCCCGCGAGCGCGCGCGCCGCCTCGATCACCGCCATCTGCATGCCGAAGCAGATGCCGAAATAGGGGATCTTGCGCTCGCGGGCGTAGCGGGCCGCCCGGATCTTGCCCTCGGCGCCGCGCTGGCCGAAGCCGCCCGGCACCAGGATGCCGTTGATGCCCTCGAGGAAGGGTGCCGGATCCTCGCGCTCGAACACCTCGGACTCGATCCACTCGAGGTTCACCCGGCAGCGATGGGCGATGCCGCCGTGGGTGAGCGCCTCGGTGAGCGACTTGTAGGCGTCCTTCAGGCCCGTGTACTTGCCGACGATCGCGATCGAGACCTCGCCCTCGGGGTTCCGCACCCGCTCCGAGATGGTGCGCCAGCGCGTCAGGTCCGGCTCGTCCGTCGGCTCCAGGCCGAAATGGGCGAGCACCTCGCGGTCGAGGCCGGCCTCCCGATAGGAGAGCGGCACGTCGTAGATCGAGGCGACGTCGCGCGCCTCGATCACCGCCGATTCGCGCACG
>NZ_LSIX01000288.1:0-3730 GCF_001556475.1 Methylobacterium sp. CCH5-D2
GCCCCGGCCCGTACGCCGCGCCCCGCGGAGCCCGCACCGATCCCGATCCAGCCGCCGCCAGGGTCCTCGACGGGCGTGCCCTACTGACGGCCTAGAGGCTCTCGGCCTCCTGCGTCTCGCCGGCCAGCCGGACCAGGACCTGCCGCAGCCAGCGATGGGCCGGGTCGTCGTCGTAGGAGGCGTGCCAGACCATCGAGACCGCCACCTCCGCGAGCGGGACCGGGACCGGGCTGACGGTCAGCCCGAGCGCGCTGGCGAAGAAGTGGGCGAGCCGCGCGTGCATCGTCGTGATCACCGGCGCGCCCCGCACCAGGAAGGGCACGGCGAGGAAGCGCGGGGTCGTCACCGCGAGCGTGCGGCCGAGGCCGCGCTCGGCGAGGACGTCGTCCACCACGCCGTGGGCGGTGCCGCGCAGGCTGGTCAGCACGTGCGGGAAGCGCAGGTAGTCGTCGAGCGAGATCGGCGGCTCCAGGCCGACCTGGGCCCGGTCGAAGAGGCAGACGTAGCTGTCGCGGTAGAGCAGCCGCGTCTTGTGGTGGAGCTGCCCCTCCGGCGCCAGCGCGATGGCGAGGTCGATCCGGTCGGTGTCGAGATCCTCGAGCATCGTGGCCCGGTCGAAGGCGCGCAGCAGCAGCTGCACGCCCGGCGCCTCCGCCCGCAGATAGGCCAGCAGGCGCGGCCCCAGCAGAACCTCCGTGCTGTCCGGCAGGCTGATCGTGAACCGGCGCTCGACGGTGGCGGGATCGAACGCCTCCTCGCGGCGTACCAGCGCCTGGACCTGCCGCAGGGCGGTGCGCAGGGGCTCAGCCAGCGCCAGCGCCCGCGGGGTCGGGCGCATGCCCTCGGGCGAGCGGGTGAGCAATTCGTCGTCGAAGAGGCGGCGCAGGCGCGCCAGCGTCGAGCTCATCGCCGACTGGCCGAGGCCGATCCGCGCCGCCGCCCGCGTGACGCTGCGCTCGGCCAGCAGCGCGTCGAGGGCGACGAGGAGATTGAGATCGACCCGAGCTAGATCGACGTGATCGATAGTCATTAGCAATGCGATCGGTTTGATCCATGATGCAGCGCAAAATAGATCCGCTCCATCACCGGGGCGGCGAGCCCCGGCCCCTCAGAAGGACCGGAACCATGACCGTTCGCAAGATGATCCTCCAGACCATCCTCGCGGCCGCCACGCTTGTCGGTGCCGGCCTCGGTGCAGCCCGTTCGGCCGACATCGGTCCGGGCGCGGCCGGCAGCATCGATCTCGGCACGCTCTTGGGGGTCGCCTACTACACCCCGGAGGCGCGGGGCTACCGGGTGGTCGTCACCCTGGCGCCCCGCGCGGCCGCCCCGGGCGTGCGCTTCGAGACGGTGCTCGCGGCCGGCCAGAGCGTCACCCTCTCGACGCCGCGCGCGCCGGGCGACGCGCCCGAGGCGATCGAGATCGCGCGGATCGGCGACCGCGTGCAGGTGAGCGCGCGGCGGCGCGACGCCGTCCGGCAGGCCGCCGCCCTCGATTGAGGCGCAAGCCGGCGCACCATACGCCAACACGCTCGACCTCGCCGAGGACACGATGGCGGCGATCCAGGGCGCGCGGGTCACCGCGCGCTCAAGAATCCGGATCTGTTCAGCCGCACCCTGCGCAGGCTCGGAGCGCGGCTGGAGGCGGCGATGGGGCCGCCCGCCTGAGCCGGCCTCAGCCGCGCGCGAGCGCCGCCTCGATCCTCCGCGCCACGGCGAGCGCCCGGCCGTCGTCGCCGAAGCGGGCGATCACCTGCGCGCCGACCGGCAGGCCGTCGCCCGGCACCGCCACGTTCACGCAGGGAACGCCCATCAGCGTCCAGAGCCGGTTGTAGCGCGGGTCCCCGGTCGAGCCGAGGCCGGCGGGCGCGGGTCCGGCCGCCGAGAAGGTCAGGAGCGCGTCGAAATCCCCGAACAGGTCCTTCAGCACCCGGCGCGAGCGGTGCGCGCAGCGGCGCGCGGCGTCGTACTCGGCGGCTGGGATCGCGGCGGCCGCGTCGAGCTGGCGTCCGACCTTCTCGGGCAGCTCCGCCCGGTGCGCGGCGATCTCCCAGGCGAGCGCCTGCCGGGCCTCGTAGTCCTGGATCACGCCGTGGAGCGCCCAGGCCTCGGGCAGGGGCGCGGGCAGCGCGACCTCGCTGACCCGGGCCCCCGCGCGCTCGGCAGCCCGGCGGGCGGCCTCCAGCGCCCTCTGGGCCTCCGGCTCCGCCGCCCCCGCGAAATCCTGCAGCACGAGACCGATGCGGGGGGCGTCGGGCGAGGCGGCGCCGTCGATCTCCGGCCGGCCGGCGAGGTGGGCCAGCGCGTAGGCGACGTCGCGCACCTCCGCGCCGAACAGGCCCAGCGTGTCGAGCGCCCACGAGAAGGTCTTCACCCCCACCGTCGGCAGGAGACGGAACGAGGGCTTGATCGCCGCGCAGCCGCAGAAGGAGGCCGGCCGGATCACCGAGCCGCCGGTCTGGGTGCCGAGCGCCAGCGGCAGCATCCCGGCCCCGACCGCGGCGGCCGAGCCCGCCGAGGAGCCGCCCGGCGTGTGCCCGGGATCGTGGGGGTTGCGCGTGCCCGTCGGGTCGATGCCGGCGAAGGGCGAGGTCGTGGTCTTGGCGAGCACGCAGGCGCCGAGCGCCCGCAGGCGGCTCACCACGGCGGCGTCGCCCCGCGGGCGCCAGCCCGCGTAGATGGGCGAGCCCATCTGGGTCGGCAGGTCGGCGGTGTCGATGATGTCCTTCACGCCGACCGCGATGCCCGCGAACGGCCCTTCGACCGGGATGACGGGGTCCTGCGCGACGGAGACCAGCGCGCCGACCGCGGGCTCGCGCGCCGCGACGGCCTCGCGGGACAGCCGCACGGCCCCCTCGGGGGTGAGCGTGCCGGCCGCGATGCGGGAACGGATATCGACGAGCGAGAGCATGGCATACCAGTCCGATCCGGAGCCGCCGCTGTCAACGCCCGCCGCGCGCATGCGCCCTCCCGCATCGTTGACGAAGGCTTTACGGACTCGTGCGCATCGTCCGGGTCATGTGGCGTAGCGTTCTCGCGTTCTCCGCCCTTGCGCTCGCGGGCGCGGGGCTCACCGGCTGTGCGCTCAACAAGTTCGAGCGCCGCGATCCCTGGCGCGATCAGGCGGAGCAGGCCTGCCTGTCCCGCAAGCTCGTCACGACGACCGAGTTCATCACGCCGGCCAAAGAGATCGACGGGCCCGGCTCCTGCGGCATGCAGCAGCCCTTCCGGGTGACGCGGCTCGGCAACGGCACGGTGGCGCTCAAGCAGCGCATGACGCTCGCCTGCCCGGCCCTCTCCGAGGCCGAGGCGTGGCTCGCCGACACGATCCAGCCGGCGGCCGAGCTCTATTTCGGCCAGCCGGTCGCCGAGATCAACGCGGGCGCCTACGCCTGCCGCGGGCGCAACAACCAGCCGGGCGCCAAGCTCTCGGAACATTCCTTCGGCAACGCCGTCGACATCATGTCCTTCAAGCTCGCGGACGGCTACGTCATCACCGTGAAGGGCGGCTGGCGCGGCACCGAGGCCGAGCAGGGCTTCCTGCGCGAGGTCTTCCTGGGAGCCTGCCAGCGGTTCACCACGGTGCTGGCGCCCGGCTCGAACGTCTTCCACTACGACCACATCCACGTGGACCTCGCCCGGCACGACCCGCGCGGGCTCCGGCGCATCTGCCAGCCGCTGATCAAGTTCACGCCGCAGCTCGGGGCCGAGGGCCGGCGTGAACTTGATC
>NZ_LSIX01000289.1:0-8407 GCF_001556475.1 Methylobacterium sp. CCH5-D2
GTGGTGAGCTACGGGCGACCGCCACAGGCGATGCGGGACCTCATGGAGCAGTATGAGGTGGTGGCACACAGATGATCATGCCGGCGAGCCAGTTAGGGCCTTCGGACGTCTTCGACGCCTACGGTGTACCCGGACGCGACGAGCAGGCGACGTACGTGATCCGGCCGGACAGAAACATCGCATGGCGCAACCGCGGCATCGACGTCGATGGCTGCCGCGCGGTTCTCGACTGGTTCACGGGGCACAAACGCCGGGCTAGGCAAGCGGTGTGGTTGACCTTCGCGGCCAATCCGGGCTGCGAGGCGGAGGTTGAGGCGTTCCTGCGAGACTGCGATGCCGGCATCGGTGACGAGCCCGGCACGACGACGTTCTTCATGCTTGCACTCAGCGAGGGCTGCTAGGCCAGTCTCGATACCTTCGCCGACGACGCAGCCTTCGACGCGCACTTGGCTGAATCGGCCGCGCGTGCCTTCATGGCCGGCGCTGACTACCTGTTCACGGACGGGCTAAAGATCATCCAGGAATGGGTGCTGGCGGGTAGGAAGCGCAAGGCATGATTGCGGCCCACGGCGCCGGGGAGATCCGAGCGTGGGATACTCGCAATACGAGCAACATGCGGATGCTATTGGTCAGAATTTGCTGAATCTAACCCACACCCTCGGTCTGGTCACGCCCCGTCTTAGACATGCCACCGGTGTGCCTGCAATCCATGTTGTTGACCCTTTGCAGACCTAGCGACTGGCTGGATGAGACGTCTGCTCGGAACGGAGAAGCGGACCTCCCCAGGGCAGCCACAACATCAGCAGGTACGGGTCATTGGCGACGGCCGAACGGGGAACGCTCCGGCGGGTAAACGCGCCGCACGACGGCGACGCTTGGCTCGGACGCAGCCCATCCTCGAACGATGCCGTCGGGTCGCCGTCACGGTCCATCGGATCGTCCGAGCGACGCCCACCTCGACGCCCAATGCCCCGCACATCCCGTAATGCTGGCGTAACCCGCTATGTCTACCGAACCTCCCCGTCACGGAGAGAGGTGTTCCATGGACACGGAGCCGGAAAATGCGGACGATGCATTCGAGTTGTTGTTGAGGCGGACGGTCACGAATGCAGTGACTTCCGGCTTGAATAGCAACGTCCATCGGAACGACGATATCATCGCTCGTTTGATGGACTACGAGCAGCGGGCGCGCCAGGAACGTCTCAGTTCCCAGACCCTGCAGGTTATAATGTCGGGGAGACGCCTGCTCGGCGAGTGACGGAAAGCGGCCGCTGCGGACCGCGCGCCGGAGAGGGCATGCCAGCCAAGCGCAATTCGCGGGTCCGAAGCCGGCCCCCGACGCGTAAGATACCGTCCGGTATGTATGATGGCGGCCACCAGGACCGGAACCGTTGCCCAATCCCGAAACCATGCACGTGGCAGCGAACCACGAGGTAACCATCGGCCACCTGCGGTCGAGGGCGGCACACACCAATCGGCCAGTTGCGGCGCCGGCGACAGGGACGACCCCTCCCGCCGGAGGCGAGCCATCCCGGTCGCGGGAACCATGACCATGGCGACCGAAGGCGCATACCGTCGGAAGAAGCAGCCCGAGCTCGTCCGGCGGACGCTGCTCGACTGCGCCGCCAAGCTCGCCCTGGAGCAGGGTCTCGCCGCGGTCACGGTGCAGGGGGTCTGCGACGCCGCTGGCGTGACCAAGGGCGCCCTGTTCCATCACTTCGCGAGCAAGCAGTCCCTGGTCGAGGGCGTCGTCTCCGACCTCATCACGCAGCTCGATGCCGACATCGAGGCGGCGATGGCCAGAGATGCCCATCCGCACGGCCGGTTCACGCGGGCCTACATCGACGTGACCCTGCACGACCCGATGATGACCGAGGGAGGCCAATGGGCCGCCCTTCACGTCTCCATCCTCGCCGAGCCGAAGCTGCGCCGGCTGGTCTCGGACTGGTTCGCGGAGCGCCTGCGTCGCCATCACGGGACGGACGCCGGACCCGACCTGGAACTCGTCCGGCTCGCCGCCGACGGCGCGTGGCTCGCCTACCTCGTCCGCGAGAAGCCGAGCGACCCCGTGCCCGTTCTCGGCGAGCTCCGCGAACGCCTCGTCGCCATGACCCTGGCCGGACGGACGACGACCCCGAACGACGGCAATCCCTGAGCCATGAGACACAGTTCACCGAACGAGTTCGCACCGGAAGGGGCGGACGACCCCAACTACGACGACGTCGCCACGGCGCACGTGTCGGTGGCGCGCATCCTCGGCCTGTTCCGGCCCTACCGGGGGCGGATCGCGCTGGTCCTCTTCCTGATCGCCTTGGCATCGGCCGCCGGGCTCGCCGCCCCGTTCCTACTCCGGGCGATCATCGACGAGGCCCTGCCGAAGGGCGACCTGCCGTTGCTGGCCACCCTCTCCGGCAGCTTGGTCGCTCTCGCCGTGGTCGGGTCCGGCATCGGCGTGCTGCAGGTCCTCGTCACCGCGAGGGTCGGGCAGGCGATCATGCACGACCTCCGGGTCGCGGTGTACACCCACCTCCAGTCGCTCTCGCTCGGGTTCTTCACGGGGACCCGCGCCGGCGACATCCAGTCCCGCATCGCCAACGACATCGGCGCCTTGCAGGCGCTGGTGACCCACACCGCCGGCGAGGCGACCCGGAACGCCAGCACGGTCGTCATGACGGGTGCCGCGATGCTGCTCCTGGACTGGCGGCTCGCCCTGCTCTCGTTCCTCGTCCTGCCGCTCGCGACCTGGATCAGCGACCGGGTCGGCCGGAAGCGCGAGGCGTTCACCTACGAGCAGCAGGGACGGATCGCGGAGATGTCGTCGACGGTGCAGGAATCCCTGTCCGTGTCCGGCATCGTCCTCGCCCGCACGATGGGACGCACCCTCGACCTCACGCAACGCTTCGACCGGGCGTCGCGCGAGGTGGCGGCCCTGGAGGTCCGGTCCCACACCGCGGGCCAGTGGCAATGGTCGGTCATCGATCTGGTACTCCAGGCGATGCCCGCCCTGACCCTGCTCCTCGGCGGCTGGATGATGGCCTCGGGCACCGCCATGACCATCGGTACGCTGGTGGCCATGATCGCCCTGCAGGAGCAGCTCCTGTTCCCGCTGGAGGAGGTGCTGCGCTCGGGCGTCGAGGTCCGGAAGACGCGGGCCCTGTTCGCGCGCATCTTCGAGTACCTCGACAAGCCCGTGGGGATCACCGAACGGCCCGATCCCGTCACGCTCGATCCCGCCACGGTCGCGGGCCACATCAGGCTGGATCGCGTGGTGTTCTCCTACGACCGAGCGGGACCCGCAACCATCCGGGGCGTCACCATCGACATCCCGGCGGGCTCGCACACCGCCATCGTCGGCGCCACGGGCTCGGGTAAGTCCACCCTCGGCTATCTGCTCGCCCGCCTCTACGACGTGGATGCTGGCGCGGTGCTCTACGACGGCGTCGACGTGCGCGACCTGAGCCTGCGCTCGCTCACGGACATCCTGGGCGTGGTCACGCAGGACCCCTACCTGCTCCATGCCAGCGTCGCGGAGAACCTGCGCTTCGCCCAGCCCGACGCCACCGATGCGGACTTGCACGCCGCCGCCCGGACGGCGCAGCTGCACGACGTGCTCGCGGCCCTGCCGGACGGGTACGACACCGTGGTGGGCGAGCGCGGACACCGCTTCTCCGGCGGCGAGAAGCAGCGCCTGTCGCTCGCCCGCACCATCCTGCGCGACCCGCGCGTGCTGCTGCTCGACGAGGCGACGAGCGCGCTCGACACCGCGACGGAGCTGGCGATGATCCGTGCCCTCGAACGTCCCGGCAGGGCCCGCACGACCATCACCATCGCGCACCGGCTGTCCACCGTGCGCCGGGCCGACCAGATCGTCGTGCTCGACCGGGGGGTGGTAGTCGAGCACGGAACGCACGACGAGCTGCTGGGCCGCAGCGGCGCCTATGCCCGTCTCGTTCGCAAGGCGGCGTGACGATCCGCTTCGGCCGGCTCCGTCCTGCCGCCATCGTTCCTTGGAGGTTCAACCGTCTTGCGCGTCCTGGTCGTAGAGGATGACCCGCAACTGAGCGCATGGCTCAAGACCACGCTCTCGGACGCCCTCGGGCACGCCGACGTCGTCGACAACCTCGACGAGGCGCTGGCCGCCGTCGGCGTCCAGCCGTTCGACCTCGTCGTGCTGGACCGCAGGCTGCCGGACGGCGACGGGATCACCCTGATCTCGCGCCTGGCGCAACTCAGGCCCCGGCCGGGGGTGCTGATGCTGACCGCGTTCGACGACCCGGTCGAGATCGCGCGGGCCCTCGACGCCGGGGCCGACGACTACGTGCCGAAGCCGTTCGAGCCGGTCGAACTCGTCGCCCGGGCGAGGGCCGTGATCCGCCGGCTCCAGGTCGACCGAAAGGGCGTGCTGACGGTCGGCAACCTGTCCTTCGACACCGCCGCACGGTCGGTCCGCGTCGCCAACAACCCGATCCCGGTCCCGCGCAGGGAACTCGCGCTGCTCGAAGCCCTCGTCCGTCGGGCCGGGCAAGTCGCCTTGCGGGAGGTGCTCGAAGCCGCGGCCTACGGCTTCGACGACGAGATCCAGTCCAACGCCCTCGACGCGCATATCTCCCGTCTCCGGAAGCGGTTGCGGGCCGCCGACTGCTCCGTGGCGATCAAGCCGCTGCGAGGCCTGGGCTATATGTTGGAGGCCGGCTGATGCCGCGCGGGCAGCCCTCCATCGCCCGGCTCGCCGCCGCCTTGCTCAGCCTCGTCGTCGCCGCCACCATCCTGTGCACCTGGACGCTGGTCAGTGCCCTGCAGGGCGATGACGGCCTCTTCGCCCAGTACGACGTGGCGAAGGTCATCCAGGCTTCCATCTCGCGTGGCGAGGACGGCGCGCCGGTCGTCTCGTCGACGAGCGAACTCGACGGGATCAAGCGAGCCTTTCCTGACCTCTGGTACGTGGTCACGACGGAGGGCGGGAGGGTGCATTACGGACCCGTGCCCGCATCGGTCCGCGACGGAGGCGCGGCGGCACCAAGCCCGGCGTTCGACGGGGGCGATGGCCTGCGTCTCACCCACTGGACCATCGCGGCTCGGCTCGGCGCGAAAACCGTACAGATCCAGGTAGGGGGCGCCGTCTACAGTCCCGCGCAAGCCGCGTTGAGCAGCCTGCGCGACGTCAACTACACGGCCATCCCGCTCCTGGTCGTGACCGCCGCAACCATCCTGGTCGCCCTCCTCACCGTTCCCGCCCTGATCGCCCGACCCGTGCGCCAGGTCTCGCGTTCCGCGGAACGCATCGACGGCGGGTCCCACGGCATCCGCCTGCCGTTGGGCGAGGCCCCGCGGGAACTCGTCCCGATGGTGGCCGCCTTCAACCGCGCCCTGGAGCGCATCGACGTGGCCTCGGCCGCGCAGCGCCGGTTCCTGTCGAACGCGGCGCACGAGCTCCGGACACCGCTGACCCGTGTGCGGACCGGCCTGGAGCGGGTGGAGGACTCGGACCTGCGTCGGGTGCTCGTGGCCGACGTGCAGTCGCTGTCCTCCACTGTCACGATGCTGCTGCAAATCGCACGCCTGTCCTCTGACAGTCCGGAGATGCGCCGGTTCGACCTCGTGGCGGCTGCGCGCGCCACGACCGCCGAGCATGTCCCGGCGGCGCTCGCCGCCGGCGTGGACATCGCTTTCTCCGGGGAGGGCGACGCCGTCCACGTCACCGGATCGGAGACCGCCGCCCGCATCGCCGTCGGTAACCTCGTGGGGAACGCCCTGCAGCACGCCCGCTCCGGAAGGTCCGTCCTGGTCGAGGTCCGTCCCCCCGGGACCGTTCGCGTGATCGACCACGGCGACGGGGTCGAGACCGGCATCCGGTCGGAGGTGCTCCAGCCGTTCGCGCGAGGACGGTCGAGCGACGGCACGGGGCTCGGGCTCGCCCTCGTCGCGCAGGTCATGGCCATGCACGGGGGAGGCGTCGCGATGGACGAGACCCCCGGAGGCGGGTTGACGGTTTCCCTCACGTTCCGAGGCGCGGAGGCCTGAACCTCGCCGCCCGTCGATCCCGACGAACGTAATGTTGCGGCAACCTCGGCCGCTAGGATCGGGACGTCCTCCCCTCCCGGGAGTCGAGGTGAACCCCATGCGCAACAAAGCCTTAGTCCTCGCGACCGCGCTCGTCGCGTTCTCGTCCGCCGTCCCGGAAGCCCAGGCGCGGGGGCGGTCGGGGGCATTCGCGGCTGGCTTCGTCGGCGGGCTCGCCGCGGGCACGCTCGCCGCCTCCGCGGCACGGGCGGAGCCGGTCTACGACGACGGCTACGAGTACGGTCCGCCGGAATGCGACCGCGTCTACCGCCGCCGGTTCGTCATGCGCGAATACGAGCCACCGTTCGAGCCGCTCGGCTTCCACGCCGACTGGGATGACTGAGGGCTCCGGTCCTGCGCCCGTCCCCATGGCACGGGTTCACGAAGATGCGGGGCCGCCGTCGCAGACGGCCGCCCAAAGAAACGGGCGTCCGAGGCCTCGCCCGGCCCGATGGGATTTCGAGATGCGGTTTCCGAGATCGAGCGCCCGCTCGGCCATGACATGCTGCCTTGCCGCAGTGCTGGGGACCTCCGTCGCCGAGGCGGCGGCAACACCCGTGATCCCAGGGGTCCCGGAGACGCGTGCCGACGACGGTCCGCTGGCGGCGCTTGAGCGCTCCTGGTCTGACGTCGTCGCGTCGCTCGGCGAAGCTATGGCCGGAGCGCCGTCGTTCGGACCGGTCCTCGTCTTCTCGGAGGCCCGCTGCCCGAGCGTGGACAACGGCACGGCCCTGGACTGCGGACTGGCCGCCGACCGGATTTGCCGGGGGGCCGGGCGCACGACGGGCATTTCCTTCGATCAGACGACGGGACGGACATGCCGCGGCGGCGTCGCGTCGCAAAGCGGCGGGCTGTCCATCACCTGCAAGCCGTCGGCCTGGATAAGCCATGCCCTATGCTGGTGATGCGCCTGCGATGCGACGCCTGACCCCATCCCCCATGCCCGGGCGGCCCCCTGGCTCGTTCCTCCTCGCGGCGACGGCCGCGGTCGGCTTGGTCGCCCTGACCATGGCCGGCTGCGAACGGGCCGCCGACGGGAAGGCCGCTCCGGGAGCGGACGCGGGGCCGACGCCGGTCACCACGGTGACCGTCGAGGCGGCGACGGTGCCGCGCACCCTCGACCTGCCGGGTCGCCTCGCCTCGACGCGGGTCGCCGAGGTCCGGGCCCAGGTCTCCGGCATCGTCCGGGAGCGCGCCTTCGAGGAAGGCAGCCTCGTCAGGAAGGGCGACGTCCTCTTCCGCATCGATTCCGCCGTCTACCGGGCCGAGGTCGACGCCAAGGCCGCCGCCTTCGACCGGGCCGAGGCCGCGCGGGTGCAGGCGCTGAGGCAATCGGAGCGCACCGAGACACTGCTGGAGCGCCAGGCGGCCAGCACCGCCCAGCACGACGTCGCGACGGCCGCCCTGCGCCAAGCGGAGGCGGACGTCGCCAGCGCCAAGGCGCATCTCGCCCGGGCCCGGATCGACCTCGACTACGCCACCGTGCGCGCGCCCATCGCCGGCCGCATCGGCCGGGCCCTCGTCACCGAGGGCGCCCTCGTGGGCCAGGGCGAGGCGACAAAGCTCGCGCTGATCCAGCAGATCGACCCGATCTTCGCCGACTTCAACGCGCCCGCCTCGGACCCGAGCCGCCTCGCCGCGCGCGCGTCGGGCAAGGAGGAAACGGAGGTGCGCCTCGTCCAGCCGGACGGCTCGCTCCACGCCGACGCCGGGCGGCTGCTGTTCTCGGACGTGAGCGTCGACCCCGGCACCGGGCAGGTGTCCCTGCGGGCGACGTTCCCGAACCCGAAGGTGGCGCTGCTGCCGGGCACCTACGTCCGCGTCCGCGTCGCGCAAGGGACGGTGCCTGGCGCGGTCATCGTGCCGGCCCAGGCCATCCAGCGCTCCAGCGCCGGGGTCGCGCAGGTGTTCGTGGTCGGCGACGACAGGACCGTCGCGCTGCGCCCCGTGCAGGCGGGGGCGCTGACGGATGCCGGCTGGATCGTCGAGGAGGGGCTGAAGCCTGGCGAGAGGGTCGTCGTTGAGGGCTTCCAGAAGATCCAGCCCGGCATGGCGGTCAACCCGACGCCCTGGCACGGCGCCCGGACGGCCGCGGCCTCCGCAGAACCCTGACCGCGCCGGGACCGGACCTCCATGACCCGCTTCTTCATCGACCGCCCGATCTTCGCCTGGGCGATCTCCATCTTCGTCATGCTGGTGGGCGCGATCTCCATCGCCTTTCTGCCGGTCTCGCAATACCCGGACGTGGCCCCCGTCACGGTCCAGGTGAGCGCGACATATCCGGGCGCGCCACCGGAGCGGCTCTACGACGGCGTCACCCGCATCATCGAGGAGGAGCTCAACGGCA
>NZ_LSIX01000290.1:0-13344 GCF_001556475.1 Methylobacterium sp. CCH5-D2
CTGGCGGGCCGGGCGAGGGGGCACGAGCGGGCCCGGCGCGCCGCCGCGGCCCTCACGCCGGTTCCGGGCGCTCCTGTGGCTCGCGATCCGGGCCTTCCGCACCCGGCGCCGTCACGGCTACGGCGACCGCAGCACCGACGATGGCGCCTCCCAGGGCCGCCGCGGCCAATGCCGCAGGTGCCGGCGGCCGACCCTTGAGCGCCTCGGCCAGGACGGCCTCCGCTTCGGCCTCGCTCTCACGCACAGCGAGCATCAGCTTGGGACCGAACTTGAGGACCGATCCGGCGCCCTCGTGGTGGATGGCGGGGCTCGGCGGCTCCACCTCGCGGACCCGTTCCGCGCTGACCATCATCTCGATGGCGCCCTCGGGAGGGGTCAGCCGAGCCATGGCAGCCCCGGCTGCGGCGAACTTCGCGGCCAGGGAAGCCACCGTTTCCACGGAGTAGATCCGGTCACCCGTGATGCGGAGCATCACCGCATCCTTGAACTCGTGGTCAAAAGCCTGACGCATCCACAGGAGCTCGTCCGGAGCGATATACTCGACGTCGCCACCCGGCATCCTGACGATCACCATGTCGGCTCCCCCTGTCATCTAAGCTCGACAACAACATGAGTTCGAGCTTGGTGTCCATAAGGCGCTGCGTGCTTTCACCGGCTGCCGGACCGTCGGTCGCGGGAACCTTGGCCGTTTCCAATGCCCGCGCGGCCGGGCGACATCCCGAGGCCTCGCCACCGGCAACGCGAGCGGCCGTGGAGCATGCCCGCGGCCGTTCCATCCGCGTCCGATCCCGGCACGCGCCCGGCCATGGTAGGTGCGGCCCGAGGAACATGGCGCCGCCGTGCCGCCTCGCGTCGCTTCAAGAGGACAGGGGGAACCGGAGAGTGCCCGCTCGATCCCTCCTACGATACTGTGCGGCCCGAGGCTTCCGTCGCCACGTGCCGAGCCGGCAGGGCGGCTGCCGACCGGTGCCGGCGCGCCCCGAAGGCGCCCCGGTTCATCATCGAACCCGGACCGGCGACGTCGGCCCGGGGCTTGCGCCGCTCGCGCTATGTGGGGCCGGCGCCCGCGACATCGGCCGGCCCTCCCTTCAACCCGCGCCCGGCAGAACGCCGTTCAGGGCAAGGGGCCTGTTCCTGGATCGGGCGCGGCCGACCGCGTCATGAAGAACCGCTCCTTTCCCTCCGCCCACGCGAAGCCGACGCGCGCCAGTTCGGAGACCGGTGGTCCACCGTCGTCGGCGGCGAACCGCAGGGTCACGCCCTCGGCGTCGGCGGCCCGGACGAGCCAGTCCGCGAAATCCGCCGGAAGCTGGCCACCGGCGCGGCAAGCGATCACGAGCTGGTCCTCCGCGTAGGCATCGAGCACGAAGCCGTCGCCGCCGTCCCGTTCCAGGATGCGGCGCATCAGGCGGAAGGAGGAGGTGTCGAGTTCCGGCGGCACATGGGCGTCTAGACACGCGTCCACCTCGGCCCAGGCGGGCCGGTCGGCCCGGTGGCCGGGCCCGACGAGATCCTCTGCCCTGTGCTGCATCGAGCCGAGCTGAAGGTCGAAGCAGGTGGCGACCGCAAACCGGATCCCGTGTCGCGCCAGGATAGCCCGAGCCCGCCCGGACAGGTCGCCGCTGCGTTCGACGGCGACCTCCATGACCTCCAGCCCGGGATGGCGCCGCAGCACGGTTTCCAGCGCCTCCCCCAAGCCGCCCCAGATATCGCCCTGCAGCCCTTCGAGCAGGCGACGACGCCAGGGCGGCCCCTCCAAGCCCCGCTTCCTCGGTCCCCCGACCGGGGGCGACCGCAGAACCGGCGCGGCCCGGGCGAACGACGCGCTTCGGACCGCTCCTAGCTCCGCCTCGAAGATGGCGTCCGCGAGGCGCACCACGAGGGGCGCGAGCGCCTTCCGCGCCGCCTTGCGGAACTCATGCGCGACCGACCGCACCTGACGGGCAAGCGTGTCGTCGCGTGCCCCCGAATCGTACCCGACCGCTCGCGAGCGGCCCGCCCCCTGGGCGAAGGTCCGGGCTTCGAGGGCCTCGACCGCGCGCATCAGGATCGGGAGCGCCTCAAGGAAGCGGACGGCACCGTCGAGGTGATCCCGCGCCGTGGTGTGCTCCGGGACCTCGCCCGCGATCTGTCCGACAGCCGCGAGGAGGCCGGAGACGTCCCGCGGGTCCCGCAGTTGCGGCAAGGCGGAGAAGGCGGCGCGATGGAGTGGGTTGCGCGACCTGGCGAGCGGCATGACGACCCCGTCGAGCCACGTCTGCCTGAGGTGCTTGCGCAAGCCGACGTCCAGGCCGTGCAGCTTGGACCGCAGGATGCCTCCCGCTTGGCTGGCAGTGAGAAGGTTGTCCAGCAACACGTTCAGGATCATGCTCGATTCGGGCGCGCAAACCGCGAAGACGGCCCGCATCGCCCGACGGATTTCCTCCTCCGAGACGGGCGGGATGCCGGCGGTAGAAGCGTCGGACGCGTTGAAGGCACACGGAACTTGGCCGGAAGTGGGCATGCGGGCACCGGAGAGTTGGGACGGAGCCGCCCCGCCGCGGATCAGGCACCCTCGCGGGGCCCGCCGGGACCGCCGCTCGCGAGTGGCGCGGGCCCGAATCGGCAGAGTGCTGCTCCGCCCGGGAGCACGCGTTGATCGTCCGGGCGGTCGTGAAAGGGACAAGCTGCGACCCGCCCCCGATCCTCGGCCGCAAGCGGGGACATCCGTGTGCCAAGCAAGGCCTGGCCCGCGCGGTCACAGGATTGCGTGGCTCTCAGGCCGAGCGCTGGTCTCGCCTAACTCCGGGGAGGGCGGTGACGCGGACGGGGAGTTGAGCGGGGTCTGGACCTTCCGCGTGTTTCACAACCGCTCGGAACCCCTGACCGGGATCGGGGATCTGCTCGCGGGGAAGGGCGCGCTCACGGTCGAGCATGCTGCGGCACCTGGCGCGTTGCCAGCTTGTCGCTCGGCACCTGCGGGGCCCTGATCGAGTCCCTCGTCCTTAACGCCATGCACATGCGGTGGAGCTTGGTACCGCGCGATCCCGCGAGCGGAGAGCCCACCTTCCTCGGGCGTCTCGACCACGAGACCGGCGGCGAGTGGCTGCTTCCCCCTTCGACTTCCCGGGCGAGTTCTGCTCCTCCCATGTCCAATTCGGTGCCCTGGCGGCTTCCCGACCGAGTCGACCAGCGCATCGGCGGCTGGCTCGGCGCCCACGAGGCCCTCCAATCCGAGGAGGTGGCGGCCGCGGAGGTCGGGGGGCATGGTTCGCCGATGGCGCCGGGTCAGGAACCGTGGCCCGGGCCGCCGGGTGCCCGAGGCGGGCACGTGCGTCTCGACGAGGAGGGGTGCGCCGGGCGCTCCGCACCATCCGACCGGCCGGAGGGCGAGGGTGAGCCCGGCGGGGCCGCGGTCGTGCCGGGTTCGATCGGTGCATCGCTGCCGCGGCGCGGGGGCGGCGACGCTCGTGCCCACCATCGCGCGACCCTGGCCCCCCGCCTTGACGCCTTCTCAAGGCGCTTGCCGGTTGCGCCCGGCGAGCGGCTTGGCTTCCGACGGACCCCGCCACTCGGCGAGGGAATGCCGCGGCCCGGTGTCCGCTGGGGCCGCGAAGCAGGGACATCGGCCCCTGGATTGGGCGCGCCTCGCCCTCCGGGTCGGACGTCAGGGCCCGGCGGGCGACGGCGGGCCCATGGCCCTGCCAGGCCTAGCGGCGGCTTGCCGCCATCCGGCCGACCATGTTCCGGCCGGCCTTGCCCCGCAACGCCCAGGCATGAGCCCGCGACGCTGCCGGCGGGCCGGCGGGCGGGACGGTCCGCATCGGATCCACGTCACGGCTGCGCGGGGACGCGTAGCACGCGGAGATCCAGGCATGCACCGCGCCGACGAGCGCCGCCATGGTCACGGCGCTTCGCCCTTGACCGTCCCGACAGGCCCCGGACCGGCCCAACAGGGCGTTGAGGTGCGCGTGTCCCGGAAGTGCACGTGCGGGCCGGTGCAGGACCTGGATCCCCATCCGCCACGCGGCCTCGTGGAAGCCCGTGTCATGGTACCCGACGGCGTGGTCCACCACGATGACTTCCGGCACGCCCAGGCACGGCCAGGCCGCACCGAGCCCGCCCGCCGTGCCCGAGCCGTCACCGAACAGCCTGAGGACATCGACCGGTCTGCGCCGCTCCGCGTCGAGGGCGGCGGCGACGACTAGGCCCGTGCCCTCGTCGCGGCCCAGCGTCATGTGGACGACGTCGA
Source organism: Methylobacterium sp. CCH5-D2 (assembly GCF_001556475.1). Taxonomy (NCBI): domain Bacteria; kingdom Pseudomonadati; phylum Pseudomonadota; class Alphaproteobacteria; order Hyphomicrobiales; family Methylobacteriaceae; genus Methylobacterium; species Methylobacterium sp. CCH5-D2. Next base: position 4,232 of record NZ_LSIX01000290.1, read on the forward strand.
GGCCGAGGTCCGCGACGCGAACGGCGAGGGCTGCCTGGCTGATGCCTACGCACGCCAGCGCACGCGGGGAGGGGACGTTGACGGGCCTGTACCGGTCGTGCGCGTCCGGCGGCACCTGGCGGCACGATGCTGCCCGGGCGGGATCATCGAGGGCGGGAGGGGAGGCGTTCGTTTCCTGGTCACGGGTCTTCATCACGGAACTCCGGCATGACGGCCGCGGGGCGGCCCGTCGCTGGACAGGGGACTCCCCCGGCCTGGGCCGGGGGAGGGGAGCGAACCGCGGTGCGGACGCTCAGCGGTCGGCATCGTCCCCGTCGGAGGGGCCCCGCCCGTCGATGTCGGCGGCCCGGCGGCCCAGGGCGCGCGCGATGTCGCCGTCCCACCGGTCGAAGTCGGGGTCGAGGAAGGCAGCGGAGACGGGGTCGTCGTCGGTGAGGCCACCGAAATCCAGGTCGTCCATGGGTCTTGTCCTCTCGCAGGCGAAGGGACCGGGCCCGCGCCCCTCGGGGGCGGGTCCTCGGCGATGGTCGCCAACGGGATCCAGGACGAACGCAACGAGACGCTTGCGCAGGCGCGCATGTGCGGCTAGTGTACGCCCGTCGATCCGAGCGGCCTGGCAGCCTCTCGGAGAAACCCGTTGGCCTTGGCTGGCCAATCCCGAGCCTTTGGGCGCGGGATGCCTGACACTCGCGGCAGCTGCGACACTGAGAGGCGAGTTCAGGGTAAAGCGCGCGGCCCATGGGCCGCGCGTTTCTTTTTGCTCGTCCGAGACTTGAGGTCCCGGGTCAGCCCGACCCAAGGGCGGGCCACGAGCCCGTGCCCGCCCGACCGGCCGGTCAGCCGCCGGAGCATGCGGGCGAGAGGTCAACGCCCGCTTGAGGTGACTGGCCGCCATGCACGCCTCCATCATCCAAGTCGAATAGTACCATGTTCCGGCAAGTTTTTACACCTGCGGTGTAGCTTGCCTGGACTGACTTTTCCCGGTTGGTTAAGGTTCAGGCACCCGCCCGCCCCGACTTCTCCGGCCGCCGTCATCTGGTGCCTACTTACGCCGGAGGCAGCGCGTACCACCGGCGAGCAAGCTCATCGTGGCGGACCAGGCCCAGGCGCTTCAAACGCGTCTTCGCCTTCTCGGAAGCGTCCTTGCTCATCTTGGCGTCTCGGACGGCATCGTTCAGCTCGGTCCCGGACAGGCCGGCCTCTCCAGCCCGCTCCAGCGCCTCCACGATCACCGTGGCCGCACGACCTAGGACCACGGAAGGCGCCCCCGTCCGCACGGGCTTCGCCGGAGTAGGGGGCGAGGTCGGCGTCACGGGCGAGGGCATCGGGACAGGCTCCGTCCCCGCCTTTGCCAACAGCTCCTCCATGCGCTCCTTCTGAAGGTAGAGGACCGCCAGACGCGACGCGGTCGAGCGCAGGAACCTGTTCTGCTCCTCGACGACCTTATCGATCTCCTCCTCGATGCGCCTGACGGCGGAGCGAAGGTCGTTGAACATGGTGTGCTCCCCTGGCCTGAAGCCGCGCAGCCCTGGGCGAAGCTGCAGGCCAGGGCATCCATGGCCATGGCCATAGCTACGGCACCCGGCGTCGGACGGCAAGCATTTCGGACCATGGCCCGCTAGCGAATGGCGGTAAGGTTAAACAAGCCTTTCACCGGATGCGTATCGCCCTCTAGAGCCATCTCGGCCGCGCCTCGGCGCGCCACCCGGATGGACACCGGGCCGGACGCGGTCGCCCGTTCCGACGCGACGCCGCTGGAGCCCAGGGCCAGGTGCCGGTGCGGAGCCTCCCCCGCGGCAGCGCTCGCTCGCGGTCATTGCGCCGAACACGGCCATGGCGCCGTCGGGAACCGGCGCCGATGCAGCTCGGCCCTGGTGTAAACCGGCCATGGCCAGGCCCCCGCTGGACCATGCGTGGGTCAGCCGGCCGAGGCCGCGCGGCTCAGACAGCGGCCCCCGCAAGTCGCGTGTCGCGACCGTTTCAAGGGAAGGCCGGCCAGGGGGCGCGGCATGCCGCGCGAGCCCACCGCCCCGGCCCACAAGACGCCGGCGCCCTGTCCATGGCCAGTCTAGCGAGGCGGCCGGGCCAGAATGCCTGCCCAGAACCCCCCGTAGGTATGCCTTAACGGTTGACGCCGATACGTTCGCTTGAACGGCGGCGCAGCGAGCCGCCCGCCCCTCCCGATGAAGGCCGGTCGAACGGCCGGGCACTGGACGAGCGCATGATCCCGCCTGCCGATCACGAGGCCGAACGCCTGACGGCCCTGCGCAGCCTCGGCATCCTCGGTTCGCCGCCCGATCCCGATCTCGACGCCATCTGCCGCCTCGCCGCCGAGATGCTCGGCACGCCGACCGTGGCCGTCTCCCTCGTCGACGCGGAACGGCAGTGGTTCGTGGCGGGCGTCGGGACCTTCGCGGTCAGCACAGCCCGGAATGCCGCCTTCTGCAACCACGCCATCCGGTCAGACGACATCCTCGTGGTCGAGGATGCCGGCCTGGACCCGCGCTTCGCGGGCAACCCGCTCGTCACCGGCGCGCCCGGCATCCGGTTCTACGCCGGCGCGCCCCTCAGCCTGAAGCACGGCCTGCGGCTCGGCACCCTCTGCCTCATCGACACGCAGCCGCGGGCGCTGGATGATGCGCGGAGGCGCCGGCTCCGCGACTTCGCCGCCCTCGCCGTCTCGCACCTTCGCCTGCAGGAGACGAAGGTCGCCCTGCAGGCGCGCGAGAACGAACTGCACCGGGCAAACCGCGACCTCGGCCTGGCGGAGCGTTGGGCCAAGATCGGCCACTGGCGCATCGCGTTCCCCAGCGAGCGCATCACGTGGTCGGACGGGATGTACCCCATCTTCGGCCGTCCACCCGGGGCCGGGGCGCCGACGAAGCAAGCGGTGCTCGACACGTTCCATCCGGAGGACCGAGAAGATGTGCGCGTCCGCCTTGAGCGGACCGCCATGGGAGGTGAGGCCTACGAGCATCGTCCGCGCTTCGTTCGTACGGACGGCGAGATCCGCGTCGTGCTGGCCCACGCGGTCGCCGAGCGGGACGCCGCGGGCGAGGTCGTCGGGCTGTTCGGCGCCTGCATGGACGTGACCGACCTCGTCCGGGTCGAGGACGACCTGCGCGCGACCTCGGCGCTGCTCCGCGCAACCTTGGAGCACATGGACCAGGGCCTCCTTATGGTGGACGCCGCACGGCGTGTCCGCGTGCACAACCGGCGCGCGCTTGAGCTTCTCGACCTGCCGGGGGAGCTCCTGCGCGGCGAGCCGAGTTTCGAGGCGGTGCGGCGCCATCAGGTCGCCCGCGGCGAGACGGCGGACCCGGCCGAGGCGCTGCCTCCTTCGGGACGGGAGCAGGCGAGGGAGGCCGACAGCCGGATCCACGAGCGGGAGCGCCCGGAGGGGACCGTCCTTGAGGTCCGTACGGTGCCGCTCGAAGGCGGCGGGATGGTGCGCACCTACACGGACATCACCGCGCGTAAGCGGGCCGAGGCCCAGATCGCCCACATGGCGCACCACGACGCGCTGACCGGCCTCGCGAACCGGACCCGCTTCCGCGAGTGCCTCGACCGACGGCTCGCAGAGGTCGGCCACCACGACGCGACGTGCGCCGTGCTCTGCCTGGATCTCGACCGCTTCAAGGCGGTGAACGACACGCTCGGCCACCCGGCCGGCGACGCGCTGCTACGGTCCGTCGCTGCCCGGATGCGCGACCGCCTACGGGAGGGGGACGTCCTGGCGCGGCTCGGCGGGGACGAGTTCGCCGTGCTGACCGCTCCCGTCGCCAACCCGGGGCAGGGCGCCGCCGTGGCCGCGCGCCTGGTCGAGGCCCTTCAGGCGCCGTTCCGCATCGAGGGACACGAGATCACGGTCGGGGCCAGCATCGGGATCGCGCTCGCGCCAGAGCACGGCCGGGACGGCGACACGCTGTTCAAGAACGCCGACCTCGCGCTTTACGCGGCCAAGGACTCGGGCCGCGACGGGTACCGGTTCTATCACCCTGCGATGGGTCAGGCCGCGAGCGGCCGGCAGCGGCTGGAGCTCGACCTGCGCGGGGCGCTCGCGCGGGACCAGTTCGAGCTGCACTACCAGCCCGTGGTCGACGCGCGCTCGCTGGCGATCACCGGGTTCGAGGCGCTGATCCGCTGGACGCACCCGACCCGAGGCCGCGTCCCGCCGGACGCCTTCATACCGGTGGCCGAGGAAACGGGGCTCATCGTGCCGGTCGGCGAGTGGGTGCTCCGCAACGCCTGCGAGGAGGCGGCGCGATGGCCGGGAGACATGCGCCTGGCCGTCAACGTCTCGGCCGTCCAGCTGATGCGGCCCGGCCTGGTCGAGGGCGTCGTCGCGACGCTGGCCGCCACCGGCCTGCACGCCGGTCGCCTGGAGTTGGAGATCACCGAGACCGCGCTCCTGCGGGACAACCCCGCGGTCCTGGCCTGCCTGCACGAGTTGCGAGGCCTCGGCGTGCGCTTCGCGCTCGACGACTTCGGCACAGGATACTCTTCGCTGAGTTACCTGCGGAGGTTCCCGCTCGACCGGATCAAGATCGACCGCTCCTTCGTCGAGGCGGTGGACGATCCGGGCACGGCAGCCATCGTCGGGGCCATCGCCGGCCTAGGGGCCTCCCTCGGCGCTGCGGTCACGGCCGAGGGCGTCGAGACGGAGCGGCAGCTCCACGCGGTGCGGCTGTCCGGCTGCGGCGAGGCGCAGGGCTACCTGTTCGGCAAACCCCTGCCCGCGGCCGAGGCCGCCGCCTTCCTGCGCCGGAAGGCCGGGACGAAGGCCGCATTGCCCGGGCAGCCCTGGGACCGCTGCGGGCGGGGCAGGTCACGATGCGGACCGCCCTGGCCTGCGCGCCGCGGATGATCCGGCGGACGCCGCGCAGCTAGCTTGGCGGTAGGCGACACGGCCGCTTAAGATTCGTTGCGGTACGCTCGATTCGGCGAACGTCCGTCACGTTCGTCGCCGCCGTCGCAGGGTCGGATACCCGGCCGGCGCTTCGCGGTTACCAAGACAGCGGAGGCGGTCGGAGGCGCCCATGGAGGCTCGGCCGACCACGGCGCTCGACGAGACCTCGCCGGCGGACCTGTTCGCGGCCTCACCGGTCGCGGCCGGCCGCCCCCCCAGCACGTTCCGGCCAGGCTGAGCCGGCGGGCGTTCTCGGGAGCGGGTTCGTCGGACCCTGGATGCCTCTCGAAGTTTTAACGGCAGCCGGTCCACCCCTCGGCCCAGCCGCGACGCCTCCCGGCCAGCTACGACGCACTGCAGAGGTGCATGCGTAGATCCCTCACCGTGGTGACGGCGAACGCAAGACGCCGACCCGCTCGTCCGGTCGCGCGCGCCCGCACTCGTCCCGGACCCGCTTCTCGACCGCTCGGGCGCCGGGGCCACGTGTTCGACCTCTTGCCGCGCACGCGCGCCTCGCCGGCCTCCTGTGCCGCACGCGCGGACAAGGAGCCCCTCGAAGAACGCCGCGCATCCGTGGCACCCGGCGGCACCAGCACATGGACGCACCGCGACCGTGCAGCCGCCGCCCCGTCGCGCGTCGGCGCGGATTGCCCCAAATCCGACGACCGCCTTCGCCGGCGTAAGCCGGTCAACGCAGCGTTCCCAGGGTTTCGCGCGGGCCTTGGCCGCTCGCGTAGGGCTCCGTCGAGGCCGCGGAGGTTAGGATCTGCCTGCCGACGACGCCGCACGCCCCCGCGACGGCGATGGCCAACAGGATGCGCAGGAACGTCCTCCGCGCGGCCGCCAGGACGCCCGGCCGCACACGGCGCCTTCGCCCGGCGTTCCTGGATGTCCAGGCATGGCGTTCCGGGCCCATTCGAACTCTCCGATCTCGCGGTAAACCAGCCGAGGGCCGCGGGAGGCTGCGCGTCCGGCCTTTCAGCGGGGCGGGTCGAACGAGTACGGGAAGCTTAGCGAATGCTGCAGGCCGGCCGTGACGCGGAAGTCCTGCCGGCGGTCGCCGCCGAAGCCGACCCCGACACCCCCGGTCAAGACTGTCTGGGGCGTGACGATGTAGCGGGCGCCGATCTCAGCCAGGTTCACCGCGCGCCCCCTTTCGCGGTCGGTCTCGCGGAAGATGTCGGCGACCAGCACTACGTTGTTCGACACCGGCTGGCTGTAGCCCACCCCGACACGGTAGCGGTCGCGCCGCTCCGCCTCGCGCCCTGTGGTTGGGTCGTAGTTGTGGAACCATGACGCGTTGAAGTGAATCCGGCGCGGCACGTAGGAGTAGGGCGAAAGCCCCTCCGGGTCCGGCGTGCCGATGCTCTTGGTCGCCAGGAACTTGAGCTCGGTCTCGGTCCCGCCCGCCATGCGGCCGTAGGGGGTGTTGACGCCGAGCGCGACCGCCAGGGCCGGCAGGACGAGGTCTTCCTGGTTGAAGTTGTAGAAGCCTTGGGCCCGGAACGCTCCCTGGTCGGTGTCGCTCGCCGTGCCAACCCTGTAAGGCGCCTCGACAGATAACTGGAAGTTCTTGAAGGCCCCCCACTCCACGCGGGGCACGGCCATCAGGCTGCTGAGGCCACGCGGGTCGTTCCGGGTGCGGTTGTACTGGAAGTAGGACTGTACTTCGAGGCCGTTCTCCTTGATCGGGTAGGCGTCCTCGACGGTGATGGGCAGCCCCTCCTCCAGGTTGGTGTGATCCGCGGCGAGCGCCGGGCCGGCGGAGGCGACGAGGGCGGCCGCGAGGGCGGCGCGAACGATCTTCGGCATGGCGCGGGGCTCCTCAGCGCACGGCGACGCGGGCCGGGCCGAAGCTCGGCTCGACGCCCATGTCGATGGGGGCCACGTCCGGGATGCGGGCGGCCTTGGCCTTCCAGGCGGAGACCATGTGCTCGACCATCATGGCCGGGGTCTCCCCGGGCTCGGTCGAGCCCGGCATCATCCGCATGCCGGGGGCGACCTGCATCAAGGCGTCGTGGAGCGAGCCGGGAACCTCGCCGGGCTCGATTCCGAGCCGGCCGTTCATCATCATCTGCCGCATGACGGCGGCCTTCCGGTCCTTGGAGAGGCCGCCCGGATACATCATCGGCAGCATCTCCATGAGCATGTCCATCATGATCATGCCCATCGCGCCCTGGGGCGAGCGCACCCAAGCCGGGTAGGTGCGCGGATCGTAGCCCGGATGCGGCTCGCGGAACTTGCGCGCGTAAACCTCGTCGCCGGGCTGGTAGCCCATGGCCTCGATGACGCGGTACATCTCCGCCCGCTTCTCCTCGACCGACCAGCCCTTGTAGGCCAGGATCGAGTAGGCGATGCCGTGCAGCATGTGCAGGTTGTCGAAGATGTTTGCGCTCTCCGGGCTCATTCGAGAGTAGCGCGGCATGATCTCGCGCGAGAGCACCATTCGCTGCGGGCGGTCGTTAAGGATCTCGCGGTACATGGTCTCCTCGACGGCCTTGATCGCGACCTCCTGATCATGGTTACCCGAGATCATCTGGGCTTCGTAGACGGCCGGATGCCACCAGTGGGCGACGTAGAACAGGCTCTGGTCGAGCGGGTAGAAGTTCCGGAAGTGGTTCAGGTAGGGCTTCATCATGATGCCCGCGCGCCGCATCGTGAGTTCGAGCGGCGCCACGCTGCGGGGCACGCCCGGCGTCTGCATCTCAAGGTAGTAGCGGACCGTGCGGTCCGTCCAAACCTTCTTCTCGGCCCAAGGGATCTCACGGAACGACATCACGTCGTAGGTCTGCTCGTGATGCATGTGCGTCCAGTCGATCGTCCGGAACAGCGTGTGCATCGCCCGGTCGACGTAGCTTGAGTAGTACGGCATCTCCGGCTCGGTCGCCGGCGGATCGCGCAGCCACTCCTGGGCCTCCTTGTCGAAGCGGGCGTCGACGGCGGCGTGGTCCTCGAAGCGCGTCAACTGCAGCAAGTCGTGCTGCTTCGAGTGGAAGAAGTGCATCCCGGCGCCGATGCGGTACGCGCGGTTGTGCCGGTAGAAGAAGGCGAGGTTGTAAGGCCCCTTGAGGAAGCTCACCCCGTTGCGCTGTTCGAGCGCGAGGGCCCGGCCGACGCCCCGCGGCAGGGATGCCGCCGCGCCGAAGACCCCGGCGGCGCCGGTGAGAAGGGCTCGTCGCGACATACCGGCCATCGGCACCTCCGTTATACCCCTCATGGGTAAACGCGCCGACAATCGTTCGTCAAAGCCAGTCGCGAGTTAATCCGCGGCTCCCGGCCGGATCCGGCTGGATGTTGCCAAAGTGCGACAATCCGGGCGGCGGGGCAGGCTGCCCCGCCGCCATCGTCACGCCCCATGCCGGGCAACCTCCGCGATGGCCAGCCGGCAGAATGCAGCGCCGGACGGCAGCTACGGCGGCGCCATGGCGCGCCTCTTGCCCGGACTTCCAGGCGCGGGACCTTGAGCGGGCCTGGCGGGAATGCCGGAGGTGTCAGACGATGCGAGCGATGAGACCGCCGACCTCGTCGGCCAGGCGCTGCCGCTCGGTATCCGAGAGGTTCCCGGCCAGCGAGGATTGCACCAGCGCGTGCATGTGGTCGCGCACCATGTCCGACTGCACGCGCCTGAGCGCAGCGACCACCGCGTCGATCTGGTGCGCGACGTCGATGCAGTAGCGCCCGTTCTCGATCATTTGCTGCACGCCGCGCACCTGCCCCTCGATTCGACGGAGCCGCGGGATCTGCTGCCTATGGTCGACCGGGACGCCTCCATGGTCCTCTTCGGAACCTGCCATGCTGCCGTGTACCTCTGATGGTCGGGCGACCGCTGGCCCCGGGACCCGGAACAATACCCCGGTTGGGTATGTTGACATTCGCGACGCCCCGGCCTCGTCGGCCTCGGGGCTTCCCTTGATAGTAAGGCTTAGCATCCTCCCGAACAATGCGAGCGACGACATGCATCAGATGAGCCACGATATGCAGGCCTGCATCGACGAGTGCCTGCGCTGCTACCAGACCTGCCTCGGCATGGCCTCGAACCACTGCCTGCCCGCCGGCGGCAAGCACGTCGAGCCCGGGCACCTGCGCCTGATGCTTGCCTGCGCCGAGATCTGCCGGACTTCGGCGCACTTCATGCTGCTCGGCACGGAGCACCACAAGCATACCTGCGCCGAGTGCGCCGACGTCTGCGAGGACTGCGCCCGCA